>JBLHNX010000203.1:0-5250 GCA_047622125.1 Paracoccaceae bacterium
ATTGCGGATCACTGGGTGGGAAATGCTGGCCGATATCGCCGCGCGCAAGTGCGCCGTAAATCGCATCGGTAATCGTGTGCAGGCCCACATCGGCGTCCGAATGCCCCTGAAGGCCGCGGCTGTGTGGGATCGCGACGCCACACAGCATCACATGATCCCCGTCCCCGAACCGATGCACGTCAAAGCCGTTGCCGGTGCGAATATCCATGCTTTGTCCCATCAGTTTGTCCGCGCGGGCGAAATCGGCCGGTTGCGTGATTTTGAGGTTATCATCGTCGCCCGCAACAATCGCCACATCAAGTCCTGCGGCGCGGGCAACTTCAACATCATCAGCTGCATGGCCTTCAAAGACCCCGTGCGCGCTAAGGATCGCATCAAAATGAAAACCCTGCGGCGTTTGTGCGCGATATAATCCGCGGCGATCATGGGTGCCCGTCACAAGATCACCATGGCCCGTCCATAGCGCATCCGTTACGGCCACCGCTGGCGCTGCACCGCTGTGATCCCAAAGGGCCGCGATCACGCGCGTGATCAGATCCGCGCTCACCAAGGGGCGGGCGGCGTCGTGTATCAGCACATAATCGGGCGGGTCGTTTGCAAGGGCCGCTAGCCCCGCGCGCACCGATGCGTCGCGGGTCGCGCCGCCAACAACGGCGCGCTGGCCTAGATCAGCGGCGCGGTGCACGTCATCGCTGTGCACGACCAGCAGTATATCGTCCACATGCGGCTCAAAGGCGCGGATCGTATGTGCCAATACCGGCGCACCACGCAGCATTTGCCATTGCTTTGGCAGATCACCACCGGCGCGGGTGCCCCGTCCGGCGGCAACAATAATGGCGGTCGTGCGCATGGCAATTGGCCCCTTCACTTGGGATCGGTTGTAGCTAGCGGGCGCGCCAAGGGAAAGTGCCCTGCCGTTGATGCGTAAATTTTAGGCAATGCCTGTTTTGCCCTATCTTATACCCTACGTTTCGTTGCTATCGCCTGCCAAGCGGCGTAAATCAAAGAAGCGCACAAGGATTAGGCATGTGATCAAAACATTGGCAATTCCTCAGGATATTTCGCTAGATGCAATGTCGCTGGCCCCTGCGATTGCACTGGCACCGCTTGCAGGCATCACCGACTTGCCGTTTCGCCAGCTTGTGGCGGGTTTTGGCGCGGGCTGGGTTGTGAGCGAAATGGTTGCCAGTCAGGAAATGGTGCAGGAAAAACCTGGCGCGCGCGAACGTGCCGAACTTGGGTTTGATCAGGCCAACACGGCCGTGCAACTGGCAGGACGCGAGGCGCATTGGATGGCCGAAGCCGCCCGCGTGGTGCAGGGCAACGGTGCGCGGATGATTGATATCAACATGGGCTGCCCCGCTAAAAAGGTCACGCAGGGCTATTCCGGGTCGGCGCTGATGCGCAATCTGGATCATGCGCTGACCTTGATTGAGGCGGTGGTGGACGCCGTCGTTATTCCCGTGACCTTGAAAACCCGCCTTGGCTGGGATGACAATCTGCTGAATGCGCCGGAATTGGCGCGACGTGCACAAAACGCGGGCATCCGGCTGATCACAATCCACGGGCGCACGCGCTGTCAGTTCTACAAAGGCGCTGCCGACTGGGCCGCGATCCGCGCCGTGGTCGATGCGGTCGATATTCCGGTAATTGCCAATGGCGATATATTAAATGCTGACGATGCCCAGACCGCGTTGGACCGGTCCGGCGCGCAAGGCGTGATGATCGGGCGCGGCGCGCAGGGGCGCCCTTGGGCGCTTGCGCAGGTGGCGGCTGACCTTTGTGGCACCGCTGCGCCCGCGATCCCGCAGGGTGGCGCATTGGTCGACATGGTCGCGGGCCATTACGAGGCGATGTTGGCGTTCTATGGTGCGCAATTGGGGGGGCGCGTCGCGCGCAAGCATCTGGGATGGTATATGGACAGTGCAGGGACGCCGCCCGTTTTGCGCAAACGGATGTTGACCACGCAAGACCCGCGCGAAGTCCACGCGATGCTGCCTGATGCCCTGACATTGCAGGTGGCCGCATGATGATGGACGCGCCCCTTTGGACATCCTTGCCTGTGCCCACGCTGCTGCTGGCCCCTGATGACACGATCAGCGATTGCAATCCGGCGGCCGAATTATTCCTGAACCTGTCGTCCAAATCCCTGCGCGGCGCGCTGGTATGGGACAAGGTGATGATCGACGCGCCCTTGGAAGAGGCTTACGTGCGTGCCCGCGATCGTGGCACATTGCTGTCGGTCAATGATGTGGATGTTGGCAGCGGTGAACGTGCGCCGATGCAGTGCAACATCCAGTTTGCCCCGCTTCAGGGCAGCGACGGCTATGTGTTGATGATGATGTCCCCGCGTGAAATCTCGGATCGGATGACCCAGAACAACCAGTCAAGCAAGGCCGCCAAATCAGCAATTGGCATGGCGGAAATGCTGGCCCACGAGATCAAGAACCCGCTTGCGGGGATCACAGGTGCTGCGCAGCTTTTGTCGATGGGGATCAGCAAGGAAGATCAGGAATTGACCGACCTGATCGTCGAGGAATCCCGGCGCATCGTCAAATTGCTGGAACAGGTCGAACAGTTCGGCAACTTGCGCCCGCCCGCACTTTCGCCGGTCAACATCCATGATGTGCTGGATCGTGCCCGCAAGTCTGCCGCCGTGGGTTTTGGCGCGCATATGATGCTGATCGAGGACTATGACCCGTCATTGCCGCTCACGCTTACGGATGGCGACCAATTGTTGCAGGTGCTGCTGAACTTGCTGAAAAACGCCTCAGAGGCCGGCAAGGACGGCGGCGTGATCCGTCTGCGCAGTTTTTATGAACCATCGCTACGGGTGCGCGGCGCAGATGGCGCGGTTGCGCGTCTGCCGCTTCAGATCGAGATCATCGACGACGGCCCCGGCCTGCGGCCCGATATAGCGGCACATGTGTTCGAACCATTCGTGTCGGGGCGCGAAAACGGCACGGGGTTGGGTCTGGCGCTGGTGTCAAAACTGATTTCGGGCCTTGGCGGGTGGATCGCCGTTGACTCCACGCCGGGGCGCACGGTGTTTCGCATCTCGCTGCCCGTCGCCCCGAAAGACGACCCCAAACAAATCACCGGAGAGACCTGATGGACGGAACCGTTCTTGTTGCTGACGATGATCGCACGATCCGAACTGTGCTGACGCAGGCGCTGACGCGGGCAGGGTGCAAAGTGCACGCGACGTCCTCGCTTGTGACGCTGATGCGCTGGGTCCATGAGGGTAAAGGCGATCTGGTGATTTCGGATGTGGTTATGCCTGATGGGAACGGCTTGGAACAGCTTCCGCTGATCACTGCCGCGCGGCCCGATCTGCCAGTGATCGTGATTTCGGCACAAAACACCATCATGACGGCGATCCAAGCCGCCGAGGCCGAGGCCTATGATTACCTGCCCAAACCGTTCGATTTGCCAGACCTGATGAAACGCGCAGCCCGCGCGCTCGAGGTCAAACGCCGCGCCGTACCTGCACGGGCAGATAGCCCGCAGGCGCATGACGAACTGCCGCTTGTGGGGCGCACGCCTGCGATGCAGGCGCTCTATCGGTTGGTGGCGCGGGTGATGAACACCGCCTTGCCGGTGCTGATCACAGGCGAAAGCGGGACTGGCAAAAGCCTGATCGCGCGCGCGGTGCATGACTTTTCGGATCGCCGATCCCTACCGTTTGTGGTGGCCAGCGCTGCTGATTTTCACGGGATCGATGGGCCCTCGACGCTACTGGCCCGTGCCAAAGGCGGCAGCCTTGTGTTTGATGAAATAGCCGATCTTCGCGACGACGCGCAGGCGCGCATCGTGCGGATGCTTGATACTTTGGGCGATCACGCGCCGCGCATAATGGCCACGTCCCAAGTCGATCTAATGACCCAGATGGAGGCGGGTTTGTTTCGCGAAGACCTGTTCTACCGGCTTGGTGGTGTGACGATCACCGTGCCATCATTGCGCGAACGGGTGGATGATATCCCGCTACTTGCGACACACTTCTTGGCGCGCGCTGAACGTGATGGCGCACCCCTGCGCCGGTTTTCGCAGGGCGCATCCGAACTGGTCCGCACCTATAGCTGGCCGGGAAATGTGCGGCAGTTGGAAAACGCGGTGCGCCGCCTTGTCGTGACCGCGACTGAAGACGAAATTACCCTGTCCGAAGTCGAAGCCGTGCTTGGCAACCAGCCCGCGATGCAACCGATGCAGGGTGCGGCGGGCGAAGGGGACAAGCTTTCGGCCAGTGTTGCCAAACACCTGCGCCGCTATTTCGATCTGCATGGCGGCGCTTTGCCCCCACCCGGTCTGTATTTGCGGATCCTGCGCGAGGTCGAGGCCCCGTTGATCGAGATTGCACTGGACGCAACAGGCGGAAATCAGGCGAAATGCGCTGATCTGCTTGGGATAAATCGCAATACCCTCAGAAAGAAGATCATCGACCTCGATATGAGCGTGACACGGCGTCGCAAAATGATGTAAAACCGCAACATAAGCGTGGCCATGATGCCGCAGACCACAATCTGTAGCGCATTAGCACCACGCCAAACGCGGTAACGGGGCCTTGGCTCCACATCAAAGGGCGTGCAAGTGCAACGGTCCCTTCTGGGTTTTAATTTGGCACGATTTAGCCGTTGGCGGCGCAGAAAACCTGTGCGAAATGCCGCGACGCTTGGGCTGGTGTTACTTGGTCCGGTGCTTGCTGGGCTGACCATTACGATTCTCGGGCCCCTTGATCAAAGCGGATCGGCGCCGTCCTTGCGGATCGTGTTGCTCGCCGATCTTGTTTATATCCTTGTGATCGCCGCTTTGGTGCTGCAGCGCATCATCGCGCTGGTGATGGCGCGGCGCGCGCGGTCCGCCGGATCGCGGTTGCATTTGCGCCTTACGGGTGTTTTCGCGCTGCTGGCCTTGATCCCGACGGTGCTGGTTGCGGTTTTTGCGGTGCTGACGATCAACGTCGGCCTTGAAGGCTGGTTCAGCGAACGTGTGCGCAATGTGGTGGGCAATTCATTGCTGGCGGCACAGGCCTATGAAGATGAACACCGTCAGGAACTCCGTCGTGACGGGATCGGGTTGGCTGGGTTTCTCAATACCGAACGGCTCAAGACATTTTTCATGAGCGATGGTGAAGTGCGTCAGGTCTTGGGTGCGGTGCAGCCGCAGATCGAACGCACCCTGACCGAAGTGTTTGTGATCGACGGCGCGGGCGAGATTAAAGCACGCGGCGCGCGGTCATACGAATTTGGCTAT
>JBLHNX010000204.1:0-5173 GCA_047622125.1 Paracoccaceae bacterium
GGCCCGTGCTGGTTCAGGTCGCCAAAGGCGGATTTTTTCCAACCGCCAAAGGTGTGATAGGCCAGCGGCACGGGGATAGGCACGTTGATGCCAACCATGCCAACCTGCACACGCGATGCGAAATCACGCGCGGCGTCACCGTCGCGTGTAAAGATCGCGGTGCCGTTGCCGTATTCATGATCGGTCGCCATCGCCAGCGCCTCTTCGTAGGTTTCAGCGCGCACGGTGGTCAGCACTGGGCCGAAAATTTCCTGCGTGTAGATATCCATGTCGGTAGTCACGTTATCAAACAGGTGTGGGCCGACGAAAAAGCCGTCTTCATAGCCTTGCAGATTGAAATTGCGCCCGTCCACGACCAGTTTCGCGCCTTGGTCGATGCCGGTTTGCACCAGACGTTCGATATTGGCCTTGGCAGCGGCGGTGACAACGGGGCCGTAGTCCACGTCTTTGCCCGATGTATATGGGCCGACTTTCAGTGCTTCGATCCGTGGCACCAGCTTTTCGATCAACCGATCTGCCGTGTCATTGCCAACGGCCACGGCGACGGAAATCGCCATGCAACGCTCGCCCGCAGCCCCGTATCCGGCGCCGACCAACGCATCAGCGGCCTGATCCATGTCCGCATCCGGCATGATGATCATGTGGTTTTTTGCGCCGCCAAAACATTGCACGCGTTTGCCGTTGGAACAGCCACGCCCGTAGATATATTCGGCGATCGGCGTGGAGCCGACAAAGCCAATCGACATGATGTCAGGATGATCAAGGATTGCATCGACGCTGTCCTTGTCACCGTTCACGACTTGCAGGATGCCCTTGGGCAGGCCCGCTTCTTCGAACAGTTCGGCCAGCATCAGCGGGACGGATGGATCACGTTCGGACGGTTTGAGGATGAATGCATTGCCGCAAGCAATCGCGGGGGCGAACATCCACAACGGGATCATGGCCGGAAAGTTAAACGGCGTGATGCCGGCGGAAACGCCAAGCGCCTGCTTCATCGAATAAATATCAATGCCGGGGCCTGCGCCATCGGTGAATTCGCCCTTAAGCATTTGTGGCGCACCGATGCAGTATTCTGCGACCTCAAGCCCGCGTTGCACATCGCCTGCGGCGTCCGGCAGGGTTTTGCCGTGCTCGCGTGACAGTGCCTCGGCGAGCTTGTCCATATCGCGGTTCAGCAGATCGACGAATTTCATCATAACGCGTGCGCGGCGCTGCGGGTTCACGGCGGCCCAAGCGGGCTGTGCAGCGACAGCGATTGCCACGGCCTTGTCCATTTCGTCGCTGTTGGCGAGCGGTACTTTGGCCTGCACCTCGCCTGTGGCGGGGTTAAAGACGTCCGAGAAACGGCCAGACGTGCCTTTGACGTGCGCGCCGCCAATGTAATGGGTCAGTTCTTGCATGAGTGCCTCCTGTTGCGTTGATCTGATCATAGCCTTGCATTTTTGTTGTGAAAAGCGCCACATTACCAAAACGGCTTTGCATTTTTGTGGGTATGACGATGAACTGGGACGATGTGCGGATATTTCTGGCTGTTGCACGGGCCGAAAGCCTTTCAGGTGCCGCGCCTGTGTTGCGGATGGATCCGGCGACCTTGGGACGGCGCATTGCGCGGCTTGAAGACGCGGTCGGCGGCGCATTGTTTGTGAAGTCGCCGCAGGGCTATGCGTTGACGGACCTTGGCACGCGGTTGCAATCCCATGCGACACGCGCCGAGGACGCATTGTCGCCCGCGTTGCATGTGCCATCTGGTCGCGGTGGTCTAACGGGGCAAATTCGCATTGGCGCGCCGGATGGCTGCGCGAACTTTCTGCTGCCGCAGGTTTGTGCGGCGATCCAAGCCGACAATCCGGCGCTTGAAATTCAGGTGCTGGCGTTGCCACGTGTTGTGAACCTGTCCAAACGCGAGGCGGATATGGCCATCACGGTCAGCCCGCCGGACGCCGGAAGGCTGTCGGTGCAGAAGATCACCGATTATCACCTGCATCTTGCCACGACGAAGGCGGCGCAATATCAAACGCTTGCGGACCTACGCGATGAACGGATCGTTGGCTATATCCCCGATATGATCTTTGATAAGGAGCTGGATTATCTGGGAGATATAGGTGCCACGGCGGTGCAACTTGCGTCTAATTCCGTGTCTGTGCAGTTGCAAATGCTGCGTCAGGGCGGGGTCGGGATCGTGCATGATTTCGCCATGCCCTTTGCGCCCGAACTGCACTTCGTGCTGCAAGAGGCGCTGGCGTTAACCCGTGCGTTCTACCTTGTGCGCCACCTTTCGGATCGGCGGTCCGAGCGTCTAAGCCGCTTTGCCACGCTGCTGATTGACGGGTTGCGGCGCGAAGTCACGCAACTTGAAGCACAGGCGCGCTTGACACGAGGGGCTAAAAGCTAGGACGCTGTGTCAACCAACATTTCAAAGGAGACCGCTATGATCGTGCAACAGATTCTTAAGTCCAAGGCTGATACAGGTGTGCTGACACTTGAACCGGGCGCAAAAGTCTCTGAGGCAGTGGCGCTGCTTTCGCAAAACCGGATCGGGACGATTGTGGTGTCCAAAGGGGGCAAGTCACCCGATGGGATTTTGTCGGAACGCGATATTGTCCGCGAGCTTGGCAAACGTGGTGCGGCCTGTCTGGATGAACCAATTAGCGGGTTGATGACGGCCAATCCGATTTGTTGCGGGCGCAATGATAGCGCTGATAAGGTGTTGGAAATGATGACGAATGGGCGCTTTCGCCACATGCCGGTGGTCGAAGACGGCGCAATGATCGGGCTGATTTCTATCGGTGATGTGGTCAAGGCGCGGCTGTCGCAACTTTCGATGGAAAAAGATGCGCTGCAAGGCATGATCATGGGGCACTAGCCCCCTTGCAATCGCCGGCGCAATAATGTTGCGCGCCAGATGACATAATTCACGAGGTGCGCCATGCGCGTTGGACTTTATCCTGGCACGTTTGATCCCGTAACCCACGGGCATACCGACATTATTCGCCGTGCTTGTTCGCTGGTTGACCGATTGGTGATTGGCGTGGCGATCAATCGCGACAAGGGGCCGTTGTTCACATTGGAAGAACGGGTAGCGATGATCGAGGCGGAATGTGCCAGCATTGCCCAAGAGACCGAAACCGTGATTGTCGCGCATCCGTTTGATAATCTTCTGGTCGATTGCGCCCGTGATGTGGGGGCAGCGGTTATCATTCGCGGTCTGCGCGCGGTTTCTGATTTTGAATATGAATTTCAAATGGTTGGGATGAACCGTTCACTAGATAGTACGATTGAAACTGTGTTCCTGATGGCGGATGCTAAAAATCAGGCGATCGCCAGCAAACTGGTCAAGGAGATCGCGCGCCTTGGTGGTGACGTCAGTAAATTTGTGCCCCCCGCGGTCAAGGCAGCGCTGATCGAACGGTTGCGCTAAACGCAAAAGGCCACCCCGAAAGGTGGCCCCTAATTGCGCGCTGTAAGATATTATTTTTACAGGAATTTCCCCATCACAACGGCCGTGTCGGCCATGCGGTTTGAAAAGCCCCATTCGTTGTCATACCACGTCAGGATCCGGCACATATCGCCGCCCATGACCTTGGTCTGATCGGTCGCAAAGATGCTTGAATGCGGATCGTGGTTAAAGTCGCAGCTGACCAGCTTTTTGTCAGTGAACCCAAGGATTCCCTTGAGCGGCCCAGCCTGTGCAGCCGCACGGATCAGATCGTTGATTTCTTCGATCGTAGTGTCGCGCTTGGCTTCAAATGTCAGATCGACGCAGGACACGTTTGGCGTTGGAACGCGGATCGCAACACCATCAAGGATGCCGTCCAGTTCGGGCAAGACCAGACCGACGGCCTTGGCTGCACCCGTTGACGTGGGGATCATCGACAAGGCGGCGGCGCGGGCGCGGTAAAGGTCGCTATGCATCGTATCCAGAGTTGGCTGATCGCCCGTATAGCTGTGCACGGTCGTCATAAAGCCACGCTTGATCCCGATGCTGTCATTGAGCACCTTTGCCACAGGGGCAAGACAGTTGGTGGTGCAGGACGCGTTCGAGACGACGATGTCATCGGCTGTCAGCAACCCGTCGTTTACACCGTAAACGATTGTTTTATCGGCGTTCTTACCGGGAGCCGAGATCAGCACGCGGCTGGACCCGTTTTCAATGTGGGCCTGACAGGCTTCTTTGGAGCTGAAGATACCTGTGCATTCCAGCACAATATCCACGTCTGCCCATGGCAGATCGGCGGGGTTGCGCAGTGCTGTAACTCTCATTGGGCCACGACCCACGTCGATTGTGTCTTCAGTGGTGGTGACGGGGTGCGGGAAACGGCCATGAACGCTGTCATACTGAAGTAGATGCGCGTTGGTTTCGACTGGCCCAAGATCGTTGATCGCGACGACTTCAATGTCGGTGCGTCCGGTTTCGATGATTGCGCGCAGCACGTTGCGCCCGATGCGCCCGAAGCCGTTGATTGCTACTTTAACTGTCATGGTAATCCCCTCGCGTTGAGAAACTGCAACGTCCACGCCAAAATGGCAGGACTGTTGGCGCTAACATCGCGATTTTGGCCAAAAGGTCAACCGCAGATCGCAGATGTCCTAGCGCCAAAAGGCCACATACTCGATCAATTTCATGAATTCGCGTATCAGGAAAACAAACGCATTCATCTCGAACACATAGTGGTCAAGCACGAAAAATGCGATGATTAGAACGACAAGCCAAATAGAGATGATGTTGGTCATGGGGCAGTGTTAGCCGCGCTTTTGCCGATTGGCAAAGGTTAGTGCATCAACCGACCCATTGCGCCCGCAACGTCTGCCATACGCGCACTAAAGCCCCATTCGTTATCATACCATGCCAGCACGCGCACCATGCGCCCGCCGACGACTTTGGTCTGATCGGGGGCAAATATCGTGGAAAAGGGCGTGTGGTTGAAATCGATGCTGACCTTTGGCTCGGGGTCATAGGACAAAACAGCGCCCATATGGCCGGCGGCAGCTTCGGCAACGGCGGCGTTCACATCTGCGACACTGACGTCCCGTGAGGCCTCAAATGTCAGATCGACTGCGCTGACGTTGGGTGTGGGCACGCGCATCGCTGTCCCGTCAAGCTTGCCTGCCAGTTCGGGCAGCACTTCGCCCAATGCCTTGGCTGCGCCAGTAGAAGTGGGGATCATCGCCATTG
>JBLHNX010000205.1:0-5172 GCA_047622125.1 Paracoccaceae bacterium
CGTCAGCGGCGCGCCCGTTCTTTGCCATCGGATACCCGTCAAGGGTCGTCATCAGGGCCGGTTCATCGCCCGGAATATTGAGCAGGATCGAGCTGATCCGCCCGCCATACATCGCGCCGTAATAGATCGACGTGAGCAGCACGAGGGCGGCCACCGCATCAAGCTGCAGCGAGAAGGTAATCGGGATCATGATCGCGACCCCGTTCGCAGGGCCAAGGCCCGGCAGCGCGCCGACAATCGTGCCGATAAAGCAGCCGAGAATGGCAAGGAACAGCGTGTAGGGCGAAAAAGCGATCGAAAAGCCAAGCGCGAGATTATCAAAAAGTTCCATCAGAACCACCCCCGTGGAAAGCCGACAAGGCCCAGATCAAGAATGAATTTGAACAGCACGAACAAGCCAACCGAAAGGCCAAGACCCGTGAGGACTGCGGCAACTGGTTTGGGCGCAATCTGGTAGCTGAGTGCGCCCGCGACGATCGCCGTGGGGATCAAAAAGCCCAATGGGCGCAACGCATAGGCGTATCCCACCAGCAGCACGATCGAGATCAGGATCGACACAACCGTCCATAAGGCAGGCCAGTCCGGTTCTTCATCAGGGCGCAAGATCATCACGACGCAGCAGATGACTGCAACGGAAGCCACGCCGATCGGAAAGGCCTTTGATCCGACGGGATCGGCAAGAAAACTGACCTGAATCTGTAGGGCGCTCGCGATATACACGAGCGCCACACAGATCATGGCCAGACCGAATATGCGGTCTGACAAGCGCGCCATCTTACTGGATCACGCCGATTTCGCGGCTCAGCTCTTCGGTGCTGGCCACAACGCCGTCAATCCACGACTGGAAATCGCCACCGACTTTGGTGAACGGGGCTAGGCCGTTGTCCATCATTGCCTGCTGCCATGCATCGCTGGCTGCAACTGCTGCCAGACGGTCGGCCCAGACCTGGAATTCCTCGTCGGAAATATCCAAGGGCACATAAAGACCACGCCAGTTCACGGCGACAACGTCATAGCCCTGCTCCATAGCAGTTGGGATATCTTCGAAACCAGGCACGCGTTCTTCGGTCAGAACGGCCAGCACACGCACGTCGCCGGACTGAATAAATCCAACGATTTCGGACATGTCACCAGTCATCGCTTGGGTAAAGCCACCAACTGTCTGGGTGATCGCATCTGCGCCACCGTCAACACCGATGTATTTCACCTGCGTGATATCTTCGAGGCCAGCAGCCTTGAGGATTTGCAGCGGCTTGAGGTGGTCAAACCCGCCAACAGCCGAGCCGCCAGCAAAGGCAACCGAGCTTGGATCGGCCAGAACGGCATCAACCAGATCGTTCAGTGTTTGGAACGGGCTGTCTGCTGCAACGACGATAACGCCCGGATCGGCACCGATGGCACCAACAAAGCGCACCTGATCGGCGGTTGCGCCGCCATAGGCGTTTTGTGCCAGACGGGTTGTGGTTGCCGAAGATGCAGCAATGATCAGGTCAGCATCGCTTGAGCGTTCGGTGACAACGTGGCTAAATGCCAAACCGCCGCCTGCGCCCGCCATGTTGGTGACCTGAACGGGGCTATCGACTTCGCCGATGTCGAACAGAATCTTGCCGATCTGGCGGCAGGTGAAATCCCAGCCACCGCCGGGGTTTGCCGGTGCGATGCACTCGGCGGCCATGGCAGATGTGCCAAGGGTCATGACGGCGCCAGTGACCAGCGCCTTAAAAGTTAACTTGTTCATTTAGGTCTCCTCCCAGAGATTTCGTGCAGGGCTGGCGACAATTGCAACAGCCCCTTGCAGAGGCGCAGGATTTCGCTTCAACCTGACATGAACCTGTCACGGACGAAAATAAACAATGGGGAGGGCGCGATGCGATTTCTGCTGGTTGAAGATAACGCCGATCTCGCACAGTCGGTGCAGACCCGCCTAAGCATGGACGGCCATGGTGTCGACTGGGCCCCGACCCTGCAAAGCGCCGAAGACCATTTGGGCAGTGCGACCTATGATCTGATCTTGCTTGATATCATGCTGCCCGACGGTGACGGGCGCGACTTTTTGGCGGCCCACAGACGTGCAAAACGCGACACGCCAGTGATCGTGATGACGGCGCGGTCGGCGGTGACGGATCGGGTTGCCTTACTAGACAGCGGTGCCGATGATTATGTCACAAAACCGTTTGATTTCGCCGAGTTAGAGGCGCGCGTGCGGGCAGTTTTGCGCCGCCGGTCAGGTGTCGCACAAACCACCCGTAGCTACGCTGATCTGGTGTTTGATCCGCTCTCGGCCACCGTGGTGGTGAACGGCGATGCGCGGGAATTGCGCAACCGTGAACTGCGTCTGTTCGAGGTGCTTTTGTCCGCACCAGACCGGATTTTCTCTAAGGCGCAATTGTGTGATCGGCTGTTTTCCTACGCCGAGACCGTCACTGATAACGCTATCGAAGTTTACGTGGGTCGGTTGCGTCGCAAGCTGGATGGCAGCCGTGCGCGGATCGAAACGGTGCGCGGTGTCGGCTATCGGCTGACCCAAACATGAGCAGCGCACGCGCCACGTCGCCATCGATTCGCCAGCGCCTTGTGTTGCAGCTTGTTGTCGTTGCGGCACTTTTGTCGGGACTGCTGTATCTGTCGGTGCGCACGGTTGCGGACGCCGCCGTGGAAACCACGCAAGACAGTATTCTGGGCGCGGCCACGACAACCATCGCAGATGAGCTGCGCGGTGGTGAAGACGGGATCGAAGTCGATATCCCCTACACCGCGTTTTCGATGTTGGGGGCGATCGGGCAGGACCGGGTTTTTTATCGCATCATGGTCGGCGATCAGACAGTTACCGGATATGACGATCTGCCCGCACCTGATGGGACAGCCTCGGGGCTTGAGCCACGCTATTACAGCCGCCCGTTTCGCGATGTTGACCTGCGGATTGCCGCTGTGTCACGCACCGTTCTGGTGCAGGGGCGCGCGGTTGAGGCGGTGATTATCGTCGGCCAGACCCGTCAGGGCCAAGCGGCGATTGTGGCCAATATGGCGAACCGTGCTGCGGCCCTTGGATTGGGGTTCTTTGTGGTGGCGACGCTGTTGTCCATCCTGACAGCGGGCACAGTGCTGCGCCCGATCAACCGTCTGGCCGAAGCCGTGGGGCGGCGTGGCCCACAAGACCTGCGCCCGATCCATCGTGACGCGCCGCGCGAACTTGCGCCGTTTGTGACGGCTTTGAACGGGTTTATCACCCGCCTTGGCGGCGCGCTGTCGCGCACCGAAACGTTTATTGCCGAAGCAGCACATCATATCCGCACGCCGCTTGCCACGGTGCGGGCCCAGGCCGAAATCGCCCTGCGCCAAACCAACGATGATGCGACGCGCACAGCGTTGCGCAGCGTGGTGCGGGCTGTGGATGCTTCGGCGCGATCTGCGGGGCAATTGCTGGATCATGCAACCGTGGTTTATCGCACCGATCAGCGCACCGATGAACGCCTTGATCTGGGCGCGCTGACACGTAACATCGCACGCGCATTCGAGCCCACGGCAGATCTGCGCGAGATCGTGATTGCGCTGGATGTGCCAGTTGATCCGGTTCAGGTCACGGGTGACCGCCTGCTTTTGGAAAGCGCGCTGCGCAATCTGGTTGATAACGCGATTAAATACGCGGACCCCGAAACGCAGGTTGATATCGCGCTAAAGCTTGATAGCGGCCGCGCGGAAATCTTGGTTTGTGACCGCGGGCGCGGGTTGTCGGGCGTGCAGGCGCAGGCCCTCACGAAGCGGTTTCAGCGTGGTGAAAATGTCGGCGATGTGGTTGGCTCGGGTCTGGGTCTGACCATCGTCAACGAGGTTGCCCAAGCTGCGGGCGGCAGTTTTGATATTGTGAACCGCAAAGGAGGTGGCGCATGCGCAACCCTGCAATTACCGCTGTCCTAAGTGGGCTGTTGATCTGCTGGGCCGTCATGGTCACGGCCTTTGAGATTGAAGAGGATACCCTATTTGCAGGCACCGGCACGGGCGGTGAATTGCGCATTCTGTCCACCACAGACACCGGAATTTTCGCGCCACTGTTGCGGGCCTTTCAGGCGACCCGCCCTGACGTTTCGATCCGCTACACCGTGGCCAGCAGTCAAGAGGTGTATCGCGCCCTTTACGACGAAGGTGCGGGATACGATCTGGCGATTTCATCGGCGATGGATTTGCAGATGAAACTGGCCAATGACGGCTTTGCCCAACCGTTTCGTGGTGCGGCGGGGCTTGACTGGCCCGCTTGGGCGCACTGGCAGGATCGTCTGTTTGCCTTTGCACAGGAACCTGTCGTTTTGATCGTGTCGCGCGCTGGATTGGGTGATTTGCCCCTGCCGCGCACCCGACAAGATTTGATCAGCCTGATGCGCGATCACCCTGACGTCTTTATGGGGCGTATCGGCACCTATGATCCGACGCTGTCGGGGGCGGGGTATTTGTTTGCCACCCAAGACGCGCGCCAATCCGATACGTTTTGGCGGTTGGCCGAAGTCATGGGCGGGATGCATCCGCGCCTTTACAGTGCGTCGGGCGCGATGATCGCGGACCTGCAGGCGGGGGAACTGGTCATGGCCTATAACGTGCTGGGCAGTTACGCCGAGGCGCGTTTGGACGCGGATGCGGGCGACGTCATCGTCGCGCTTGAGGATTTTACCCTGACCTTGTTGCGCACTGCCCTGATCCCGCAGCAGGCACCGTCGCCCGAGCTTGGCGCGGCATTTCTAGGGTTCATGTTATCACCCGCAGGCCAGCAAATTATCGCGACGCAAACCGGCCTTCCGGCAATTGACGAGGCAGCGTTGGCGGCTGGTCCGAACCTGCGCCCGATTCGTCTGGGGCCGGGATTGCTGGTGTTTGTCGATCCGCTAAAACGCGAGCGTTTCCTTGAGGAATGGCGCGCGGCGGTGCAGCAGCCTAGTGATCAACCGTGATGGTTTGGCGCAAAGCGCCCGTGCCTTGATCGTAAATCAGGATGCGGTCGTCGTCTGTCACGACGGCAAACCAGTCGCTGCCTTGGGTAAATGCCGTGGCGTTTGCCCCTTCGGGTAATGTCACGCGGTCGGGCAATGCGACGGGATCACCACCGAAGCGGATGACAAACAATCCGATCAGGACTATGAAGCCCAAAATCATCACGCCGGTCAGCACAAAGACCATGCCGCGCAG
>JBLHNX010000206.1:0-5166 GCA_047622125.1 Paracoccaceae bacterium
TGGGCGGATTACGCCGAGGTGGTGTTGTGTGACGATCGCGAAGAAATGGCGCAGGTGTCGGACCGATATGCGCCCGAGCATTTGCATGTGCAATGCGCCGATCTTGACTGGTGGTTGGCGCGGCTGACGGCGTATGGCTCGTTGTTTCTGGGCGAGGAAACGACCGTGGCCTTTGGCGACAAGGCATCGGGTCCAAACCATGTTTTGCCCACAAGCGGGGCCGCGCGCTATACAGGCGGGCTGTCTGTTGGCAAATTTTTCAAGACGGTGACATGGCAGCGATCCACCCGCGATGCAGCCCGCCCCGTCGCCGAGGCGACCGCGCGGATTTCGCGGCTTGAGGGGATGGAGGGCCATGCGCGCACGGCTGATATCCGGCTGGCCAAGTATTTCCCTGATGAAAGCTTTAATTTGGGGAACTAGCCCTTGACCTTCCCGTGACTGGAACCCCTATGTGGGGGGTGAACACGAGGCAAGGAGCCATGCTATGGGCGCGCAGACCACACTGAATTTCGAGATCGACGGCATGAGTTGCGGCGCTTGCGTTGGTCGCGCCGAAAGGGCGATTGCCGCCGTGCAGGGTGTCACCCGCGCCGAGGTGAATTTGGCAAATGCCAGCGCGCGCGTCACGGTTGACGGTGTCGATACGGCCCGCGCTGTCAGCGGGGCCTTGCGCGCGGCAGGTTATCCGGCGGTGCCGCACAAAGTGCGTTTGCAGATCGACGGGATGAGTTGTGCGTCGTGTTTGGCCAAGGTCGAGGGCGCATTGAATGATGTGTCCGGTGTGACCACGGCCAATGTGAATTTAGCGAGCGGTGTGGCGAGTGTGACCATGCTGACCAATGATACGTCCGCACTGATCGCTGCTGTCCAAAGCGTTGGCTATTCGGCGACCCCCGTAAATGACACCGCGCGCCCTGTGGATCGCAACGCTGACGACGCCCGCCGCCTTGGCTGGCGCGTGCTGATCGCAGCCGCGCTGACCTTGCCGATTTTCGTCGTTGAAATGGGCGGGCACTTGTTTCCGGCAGTGCATCACTGGATCAACCGCGTCGTAGGCATGCAAGACAGCTGGCTGATCCAGTTCGTGCTGGCGACACTGGTGCTTGCGGTGCCGGGTCGTGGATTTTTCGCCAAGGGCGTTCCTGCCTTGCTGCGCGGTGGGCCTGATATGAACGCGCTTGTGGTCATGGGCACGAGTGCTGCGTGGTTGTTTTCGACGGTCGCCGTGTTTCGCCCGCAATGGCTACCCGATGGCACGATCGCCGTCTATTTTGAAGCGGCGGCAGTAATTGTCACGCTGATCCTTTTGGGCCGCTGGCTTGAGGCGCGCGCCAAGGGGCGCACGGGCGCGGCGATTCGCAAACTGGTCGGCTTGCGCCCTGCAACGGCGCGGGTGGAACGTGACGGCGATGTCGTCGAAGTTTCGGTCGCGGACGTAAAGCGTGGCGACATCTTGCAGGTCCGTCCAGGAGAACGGATTGCGGTGGATGGTGTGCTGCGCGAAGGCTCAAGCTGGGTCGATGAAAGCATGATTACCGGCGAGCCGGTTCCGGTGGAAAAGACCAAGGGCGCGATGCTGGTTGGCGGCACGGTAAACGGCAACGGCGCATTGCGGATGCGCGCGACGGCTGTTGGTGCGGACACGATGCTGGCGCGGATTATCGCGATGGTCGAAGAAGCCCAAGGTGCGCGTCTTCCGGTGCAGGATCTGGTGAACTGGATCACATCGTGGTTTGTGCCTGCGGTGATGGTGATTGCCGCTTTGACGGTCGTGGTCTGGTTCGTGTTTGGCCCGGCACCTGCACTGCCGTTTGCGTTGGTCGCGGGCGTGTCGGTGCTGATTATCGCATGCCCTTGCGCCATGGGACTGGCCACGCCCACGTCGATCATGGTCGGCACCGGACGCGCGGCGGAACTGGGCGTGTTGTTTCGCCAAGGGGATGCGTTGCAGGCCTTGCAGGGTGTGTCAGTGGTGGCATTTGACAAGACCGGCACGTTGACCGAAGGGCGGCCTATTTTGACGGATATCACTGCATTGGACGGCGATGAAGACGCGCTATTGGCGCAGGTCGCAGCCGTCGAGGCATTGTCAGAGCACCCCTTGGGTCGCGCGATTGTGCAAACGGCCAAGGACAAAGGGCTGACGCTGCCAGCAGTCCGTGACTTCGCGGCGATCACTGGTTTTGGTTTGCGCGCGACTACGGACGCAGGGTTGGTGCTCGTGGGTGCCGCGCGTTTGCTCGTGCGTGAAGGGGTTGATACGGGGCCGTTAGCGCAGATGGCAGATCGGCTCGCGCAGCAGGGTAAAACGCCGATGTTGGTGGCGATTGACGGGCGCGCAGTCGGCATTCTGGCGGTAGCGGATCGCGCCAAGCCCACCGCCAAAGCAACCGTTGCCGCGCTGCATGCGCGTGGCTTGCGGGTTGCGATGATCACAGGCGATACGGCTGCAACGGCGCAGGTGATCGCCGACGAATTAGGGATTGATCAGGTCATTGCCGAAGTATTGCCCGAGGGCAAAGTAGACGCCGTTAAGGCGTTGCAACTGGACGGCTCCAAGGTCGCGTTTGTCGGTGATGGTATAAACGACGCACCTGCGCTGGCGACGGCTGATGTGGGTGTCGCGATTGGCACGGGCACGGATGTCGCTGTCGAAAGTGCCGATGTGGTGCTGATGTCGGGCGATCCGTCCGGAGTGGTCAATGCGATTGCCGTCAGCCGTGCGACGCTGCGCAATATCAAGCAAAACCTTGGCTGGGCGTTTGGTTATAACGTGCTGTTGATCCCCGTCGCGGCGGGCATTCTGTTTCCGTTGTGGGGTGTGATGCTGTCACCACAGCTGGCGGCGGGCGCAATGGCGATGTCCAGCGTTTTGGTGCTGGCCAATGCGCTCCGTTTGCGCTGGGTGCGGCCTGCGGTTGTCAAAGGAGTGTTGTCATGAATATCGGCGAAGTAAGTGAGCGGACCGGACTGCCTGCCAAGACGATCCGCTATTACGAAGATATCGGATTGGTCACGCCACAACGCGCCGCCAACAGCTATCGCGAATTCCGCGAGAGCGACGTGCACAAGCTGGCGTTCTTGGGCAATGCGCGGGGTCTTGGTTTTTCAATCGAGGATTGCCGCGCCTTGTTGACCCTGTGGGAAGACCGCAGCCGTGCAAGCGGCGACGTTCGCCAGATCGCCAAGGATCATCTGGTTGAAATCGAGGGCAAAATCGCAGGGCTGCAAGCGATGCGCGCCACATTGTCAGATCTGGTCTCGGCCTGCGCGGGCGATGATCGCCCAGATTGTCCGATCCTCAAAGGGCTGGCTGGCTAAAGCCGTGCGGTAAGTCGGTGCAGCATTTTGAGGCATTGATCAAGCTGGTCCAATGCGACGAATTCGTCTGGTTTATGCGCCTGCGCGATGGATCCCGGCCCGCAAACGACCACATCCATACCTAGGTTCTGAAAAAGGCCTGCTTCGGTTCCAAATGGCACGGTGTCGGCACCATTGGCCCCTGTCAGTTCCATCACCAGATCGCGCGCGGCGTTTTCGGGCATCGGTTCAAGGCCCGTAACTTCGCCCAAGGTTTCGGTGCGGATCGTCGCATCGGGGTTCACGGCTTGCATCGCGGGTAGCAGGCTGTGGGTGCAATAGTCATGCAAGTCGCGCTTAACGAGTTCGGCATCGCTGGGTTGCACGGGGCGCATTTCCCAATCGACGTGCGCCTTGCCGGGGATCACGTTATGGGCAACACCGCCGTGTAACCCGCCCGTGTTGATCGTGGTCCAAGCCGGATCGAACCGGCTGTCAGCGGGTGCGCGGACGCGCAATTGGTCCTTGAGATCAAGCAGGCGCGCCACGTACCGCGCGGCGTATTCAACAGCGTTTACGCCAAGGTCGGGGGATGATCCGTGCCCTTCCAACCCAGTAAAATGGGTGGTGTATTCAAAGCAGCCTTTGTGCCCTTCGATCACCCGCATCTCTGTGGGCTCGCCGATGATCGCCAAGGCTGGGCGCAGACCTTTTTCGCGCAGATGTTGGGCCAATGCCGTGCCACCAATGCAGCCGGTTTCTTCGTCGTAGGTGAATGCGAAATGCAGCGGGCGGGTATTCACGGCAGCGGCGAATGTGGGGGCCATGGCAACGCAAGCGGCGATGAACCCTTTCATGTCACATGTGCCACGCCCGTATACCGCGCCGTCCCGTTCATCCATCACGAACGGGTCGCTGGTCCAATCTTGATCGGTCACGGGCACCACATCGGTGTGGCCCGACAGTATAATCCCACCGTCGCCCTCGGGGCCAAGCGTGGCAAACAGATTAGCCTTTTTGCCGGTTTCGTCATGCTGGATTTCAATGCGTGCACCGGCGTCCGTCAAAAGCGTTGCAAGGTGGACGATCATCGCCAGATTGCTATCCACCGACACGGTGGGAAAGGCGATCAGATCGCGCAGGATATCGGTTGTTTTACGAAGGTCGCTCATGTTTGGTGTCCTCGCTTGGCACGGCGTGTCGGCTTGGCCATAGTAGCCATTACAAGGGAGTTTACGATGCCTCATCCGCTAGTCACCGAAGAAATGATCGCCGCTTATCAAAAGGACGGCGTTGTCCTGATCAAGGGGTTGTTTGCCGATCACGTTGAAACGATCCGCAAAGGCATTGAGCGCAATATGGCCGAGCCTGGCCCTTATGCTGCCGAAAACCTGAAAGACGGCGAAGCGGGGCGGTTCTTTGACGATTATTGCAATTGGACGCGTATCCCTGAATTCGAGGATGTGATCCGCAATTCCGCCGCAGCCGAAGTCGCGGCTGATCTCATGGGTTCGCAGACCGTGCAGGTGTTTCATGACCATGTGCTGGTCAAGGAACCGGGGACAAGCAAGCCGACGCCATGGCATCAGGACGGGCCATATTATTTTGTAGATGGTGTGCAGAACGTCAGCTTTTGGTCACCTGTTGATCCGGTGACAAAGGCGTCCTTGCGCTGTGTTGCGGGGTCGCATTTATGGCCCAAGCCCGTTCTGCCGACCCGCTGGCTGTCCGAGACGAATTTCTACCCTGACGACGACACCTATATGCCTGTGCCGGACCCAGACGCCGAGGGTATGGATATCCGCGAATGGACGATGGAACCCGGCGATGCGGTCGCGTTCAACTATGGCACGCTGCATGGCG
>JBLHNX010000207.1:0-5118 GCA_047622125.1 Paracoccaceae bacterium
CCCCACAGGCAATTTCGCAGCAACGCTGGTGTTTGCTCCCAACTGCACCGCGCAGATGGGCGCGTTGCGGTCCTTCGTGGCGGCAAACGCGCTGTTTGATGCCCTCGCTGAATTTGTTGACGTCGCGGCGCTGTCATTGAAATGGCCAAACGACGTGCTGCTGAACGGCGGTAAGGTTGCGGGCATCCTGCTGGAAAGCAGCGGGCGGGGCCGCGATCTGGACTGGCTGAGCATCGGTATCGGTGTGAACCTAGCCAGTGCGCCTACAGATTTGGCCGATGCCGCCTTTGCGCCGGTTAGCCTGAATGGTGCGGTGACGCCTGATGCCTTTCTTGATGTGTTAGCGTTTCACTACGCTGCGCAGGAAAATGACTACGTGCAGCATGGATTTGCGCCGACCCGCGACAGATGGCTACGCCATGCGGCGCGCTTGGGTCAGGTGATCACCGCCCGCACGATGGCGGATGAAATCACCGGCACATTTGAAACCATCGACGCGGATGGCAACCTTGTGCTTTTGACACCCAAGGGGCGCACTGCTATCGCGGCGGCAGATGTTTATTTCTAAGGGGACGGCAAATGCTTCTCGCGATTGATTGCGGCAACACCAACACCGTCTTTGCCATTTGGGACGGCGAGGAATTCCTGTGCACGATGCGCACGTCGACACACCACGGCCGCACAGCGGATGCGTATTTCACGTGGTTCACGACGCTTGTGCAGCACTACGGGATCACGCCCGATATTACGGATGTCATCATCTCATCGACGGTGCCGCGCGTTGTGTTTAACCTGCGTGTGTTTTGCGAGCGTTTCTTTAATTGCCGCCCGCTGGTCTTGGGCAAGCCCGAATGCAAGCTGCCCATCGCGCCCCGCGTTGACGCAGGCACGCGCCCCGGTTCGGACCGTCTAGCCAACGCTGCCGGTGCATTTGATCGCCACGGCGGGTCTGTGGTTGTCGTTGATTTCGGGACGGCGACCAATCTGGATGTGGTGGCCGAAGACGGCGCCTATGTTGGCGGCGTGATCGCCCCCGGCGTGAACCTGAGCCTTGAGGCCCTGGCGGCGGGCGCTGCTGCCCTCCCGCATGTGGACGTGTCCCAGCCCGCCAAGGTGATTGGCACCAATACCGTTGATTGCATACAATCGGGGGTGTTTTGGGGTTACACGGGGCTGGTCGAGGGGCTAACAGCACGGATCAAGGCCGAATACGGCAAACCCATGAAGGTCGTCGGGACAGGTGGTCTCGCGCCCTTGTTCGCACAGGGCGACACGCTATTTGATGTGATCGACGAAGATCTAACGATGCACGGCCTGACCGTCATCCACCAATATAATAAGGATAATCCATGAGCAGTAACCGTTTGATCTACCTTCCCCTTGGCGGGGCGGGCGAGATCGGGATGAATTGCTATGTCTATGGCTATGGCAAGCCCGATCAAGAACGGCTGATCGTGGTCGATTTAGGCGTGACGTTTCCCGATATGGACACGTCACCCGGTGTGGATTTGATCCTGCCCGACATCGCTTGGCTCGAGGCGCGGCGCGACCGGATTGACGGGATTTTCATCACCCACGCCCACGAAGACCATGTGGGGGCCGTTGGCCATACTTGGAGACGTCTGGGCGCGCCGATCTATGCGCGGGCCTTCACGGCCAATATCGCGCGGCGCAAGATGTCTGAACACGGGTTCAGTGATGACAGCGTGACTGTGGTGAACAAATGGCCCGAAATCACTAAGGCCGGGCCGTTTTCTGTGGGTTTCCTGCCGATAAGCCATTCCATTCCCGAAAGTTCTGCGCTGGTGATCGACAGCCCCGAGGGGCGCGTATTGCACACCGGCGATTTCAAGATCGACACGTCGCCCGTTGTGGGCGAACCGTTCGATCATGACCTTTGGCGTGATGTGTCCAAGGACGGTGTGCGTGCGCTGGTTTGTGACAGCACCAACATCTTTTCCACGCACGCTGGGCGCTCGGAATCGACCGTTGGGCCGGAAATCGAGCGTTTGATGCGCGAAATGACGGGGATGGTCGTTGCCACCACATTCGCGTCCAACATCGCGCGTTTGAAAACGCTGGCCCAAGCCGCTGACCGTGCGGGACGTTCTGTGTGCCTGCTGGGCCGCTCTATGCGCCGGATGACCGAAGCTGCAGCCGAAGTCGGAATCTTGGGTGATTTTCCAAGCACCATTTCGCCAGAAGATGCATTGAGCGTGCCGCGCGAAAACCTGATGTTACTGGTTACGGGGTCGCAGGGTGAACGCCGTGCGGCCAGCGCCCAACTGGCGAATGGCAAATACATGGGGCTGACGATGAAGGATGGCGATACCTTCCTGTTCAGTTCCAAAACGATTCCCGGAAACGAGCGCGGCGTGATCCGCATCATGAACCAGTTTTCGGAAATGGGCGTTGATATCGTTGATGATACTTCGGGCCTTTATCACGTGTCAGGCCACGCCAATCGTCCCGACATCGAAGAAATGCACGATATCGTCAGACCGCAGATTGTCATTCCGATGCACGGTGAACATCGCCACCTGCGCGAACACGTTAAGATTGCCAAAGCCAAAGGGCTGGGCGGGATTGTTGCCGTGAACGGCATGATGATTGATCTGTCCGGCAATGCCCCAAGCGTCGCCGAATATATCGACACTGGCCGCACCTATCTGGATGGCACCGTGCAATATGGTGCGATGGACGGGATCGTGCGCGACCGTATCCGCATGGCGCTGAACGGCCATGTGATTGTCACGACGATCATAGATGAAACTGGCGACCCTTTGGGTGATCCGTGGTGCGAGATCATGGGCCTACCCGAAACAGGCCGCAACAAGGCGCCGCTGATTGATGTGCTGGAACACGACCTGTCGCAGTTCATGAATCGTGCGGCGGGCAAAACGCTGGCGAATGATGAAAAGCTGGAACGCGAGCTGCGCAAGATCGCGCGGAGTTCCGCCATGAGCGAGATAGGCAAGAAGCCGGAAGTGACGGTGGTGATCAGCCGGTTGAGTTAAGAAGTCAGTGCTGCTTTAGTGTCGGGGGGGAGGCAGGGGAACTTGGACCGACGATGCTAGAGCCAGTACTACAATTCGCTACAATCGTCGGTATGTTCCATACGTTTGATTCAATTGTATTGGACCGACACAAGGCGCTTGTTAGCGGATACATTTTCGGCAACGGCGAGATAAGGCTTGGTGCATTCGAGCGCGGCTTGATGCAGGCTCTCATATCACCGTTCTTGATTGATGGAAGGCTGGTGTGGCGACGCGTTGCTGTTCTGAGTATTGTGGTCTCTTTCGCCGCAAACCTCTACATCAATGTATTGGCAGAATCAGCCTCACCGATAAGTGTAAAAGCAAACCTGAAATATGCTCTGATCGTCGCCCCCATTGCCGCACTTCTTTCTTGGCCGTTTGATTGGCTTAGCCTTCGAATATCAAAGTTCTTGTTTCTTGACCGGGCTTTCGCTGTATATCTATTGGCGCCACTTATAGCCTTAGATATTGTACTTTCAGTACTTCCGAGTTTTGGCGAGATAAACCTTCTTGTGATCTTGGCGCCGGAGCCAGTTTTTGGCTCATTTTCTCACAAGTATCTTATTCCAGCGATTCTTGGAGCGATTGTAGCGAATACAATCGCATCGCTACTCATAACGTTCATGCAAATATTGACTATTGTTGTGGGGCTCTTGACCCGAGTAGGGGTCATGCTGCTGCGTCTCGCGCCAGTGGTGGCGCGAAACACAAAATTCTCAAATTACCCATTTACCTTTGTAGGTGTGGTGGCGGCTATTAGTTTTCAGGCGATTAGCCTAATAGCTTAACCCTTGCGACGCTCTTCAAAGCTCATTGCGATGAAGTCGGGGGCGTCGTTGCCAAGGCCAGTTGCAAGGGCGTTGGTGGAGCGATTGTTGTTATCGCTGCCACGTCCGCGTCCGCTTTGTTGTTTTGGCTTTTCGGCGGGTGCCTCGGCTTGTTTTGCCACAGGCTGCTCGGGCTGTTTTTGAACCGGCTTTTCGGCCACTACGTCTGGCTTGGCTGCAACAACGTCCGCTTTGGGTGCGTCGGTGACTGGCTTGCTGCGCGACCGCGAGCGCGTGCGCTTTTTGGGCTCCTCGGTCCGTTCTCCAGATTGCGGGGCAGGAGCTTGCGAGGCAGGGGCCTGCGGGGCGGCGGCGGGGGCAGTGGTCGCGGCAGGCGCGTTGCCACCCTTTGGATTATCCAAGCGCGGAATCTTGTTTTGAACGAGTCGTTCCACGTCTTCGAGATTCTTTTCGTCGCGCGGCACGCAGATCATCATTGCCGTGCCTGTCTTGCCTGCGCGGCCCGTGCGGCCAATCCGGTGGACATAGTCCTCGGCGTGGCTGGGAACGTCGAAGTTGAACACATGGCTTACGTTTGGCACATCAAGCCCGCGTGCGGCCACATCGGACGCCACCAGAAAGCGCAACGTGCCATCGCGGAATTCCTGCAAGGTGCGTGTGCGGTGGGATTGGTCCAGATCGCCGTGGATAGGTGCTGCGTCCAGCCCGTACTTTTTCATCGACTTGGCGACAACATCCACATCAACCTTGCGGTTGCAGAAAATGATGCCGTTGCGGCAATTTTCGCCTTCGCTTTCGATCAGCGCACGCAGCAGGGCGCGCTTTTCGGTGCCTTCACGGTCCTTGCGGCTGCCACGAAACATGACGACGCTTTGGGTGATATTTTCACCAGTCGTTGCGGCGCGCGCCACTTCGATGCGGGCAGGGTTGGACAGGAAGGTATTGGTGATCCGTTCGATTTCCGGCGCCATGGTAGCGCTGAAAAAGAACGTCTGACGGGTGAAGGGTGTGAGTCCGAAAATGCGTTCAATATCAGGGATAAAGCCCATATCAAGCATGCGGTCAGCTTCGTCGACGACCATGATTTTCACGTCTGACAAGATCAGCTTGCCGCGCTCGAAATGATCGAGCAGACGGCCCGGCGTGGCAATCAGAACGTCAACGCCTTTGTCGATCAGCATGTCTTGTTCTTTGAACGAAACACCACCGATCAGCAGCGCTTTGGTCAGCTTGGTATACTTGGCGTAGGCGTCGAAATTTTCGGCAACCTGTGCGGCAAGTTCGCGCGTCGG
>JBLHNX010000208.1:0-5114 GCA_047622125.1 Paracoccaceae bacterium
GCCCTGCATTTTCGCCAGCCAATCCGGCCCGCTGCTTGTGGAAGGCGGCAATCTTCACCCGCGCCTGATCCCGAATGGCACGTCGCGGCTTTATCGCAACGGGGTCGGCAACGACGCCACGGGTGAAACGGTCACCTTTGCGATTTCCAACGAACCCGTCAATTTCCACGACTTTGCCACGCTGTTTCGCGACACGCTGGGCCTGCCTAATGCGCTGTATTTTGATGGCAAGATCAGCCGCCTTTACGCGCCCGAATTGGGCCGTGATGATTTCGGGTGGCAGATGGGGCCGATGGTCGGCGTGCTTGCCCCTGTTGACGGCACGAGCGGCAACGACTAACCCGCCCTTTTAGCCGTGACGGAGACCCCAATGGCACGCAAACGCAAGGGACGCGACATTTCCGGCTGGCTGGTCGTGGACAAGCCTGCGGGCATCACCTCGACGTCCGTCGTGAACAAGGTGCGCTGGGCGTTTGACGCCAAAAAAGCGGGCCATGCAGGCACGCTTGACCCTGATGCAACCGGCGTTTTGGCCGTGGCGTTGGGCGAGGCGACTAAAACTGTCCCCTATATTACTGATGCGCTCAAGGCCTACACGTTCACCATCCGCCTTGGGCAGGCCACCAATACCGATGACGCCGAAGGCGAAGTGACGGCCAGCAGCGACACGCGCCCTACCGACGATGAAATCAAAGCGGCGTTAGGTCAGTTTGTCGGCAATATCATGCAAGTGCCGCCGTTGTTTTCCGCCGTGAAAATCGACGGGGAACGCGCTTACAAACGCGCCCGCGACGGCGAAGACTTCGAAATCGCCGCCCGCCCCCTTTGGGTTGAGGAACTGTTGCTGATCGACCGTCCCGATGCCGATCATGTCACGCTTGAAATGACCTGCGGCAAGGGCGGCTATGTGCGCGCAATTGCGCGCGATTTGGGTGCGGCCCTTGGCTGTTTCGGCCACGTGCGCGAACTCCGCCGTAACTGGTCCGGCCCGTTCGATGTGGCTGACGGCGTGACGCTAGCGAAAATCGAAGCGTTGGCAAAATCGCCAGAGATTGATGCCTTCTTGCGCCCACTTGAAGAAGGTCTGCAGGACCTGCCCCAGGTCTATTGCCCCGCCGATAGCGTCATCAAACTGCGCAATGGTAATCCGGCGATGGTCATGGGCGATGTAGAATATGGTGACGAATGTTGGGCCTGCCACGATGGTCACGCGATCGCAGTCGGCATATTCAAAGGTGGCGAACTACACCCCAGCCGGGTTTTCGTCGCCTAGCGGTGCTGATCAATCAGGATCGGGTTGCCGTCGGGGTCGATTACCACAAAACTTGCGGGGCCTTCAGCCCCTCCTTGCTCTTGCTCGATCGCAACTCCGGCATCCCTGAGGCCTAGCTTGATCTCGCGCACGTCA
Organism: Paracoccaceae bacterium; assembly: GCA_047622125.1. Classification (GTDB taxonomy): domain Bacteria; phylum Pseudomonadota; class Alphaproteobacteria; order Rhodobacterales; family Rhodobacteraceae; genus SW4. The sequence continues at coordinate 1,409 of JBLHNX010000208.1, forward strand.
TCGAACGGGTCGACCGCGCCAGCACTTTGATCCCAACCGGGATTGAAGGTCAGCAAATTGCCCTCGAACATTCCGTGAAACAGCCCGATGAGCGTGTCACCGTTCTTCATGATGGCATAACCGTGATCGTCGGACCCGCCGAATTGGGTGAAACCCAGCTTCTCATAGAACGCCTTGGAAATCGCGAGGTTCTTGACGTTTAGGCTGATCGAAAATGCACCGAGCTTCATACCATTCTCCTATGGTTCTTCTTTTTGCGCCAGCATGGGTCAATATACAGCAGGTAGCGCCGACGTCGACACCACCGTGTTTTCAGGCACCTTCAGCGTTCAGGTTCAAGAATTCGATTTCTGGATGTCCGGTACAAACGCAACGCTTGATATCGGCATTCCCGTTACTTTCGGTGCGGATGCCTTGACGTTTGGTGGAGGCTACTCGTTCAACGATTTCCGCGTCGACGTTTCGAATACGGATTTGGATCTGAGCATCGGGCCAATAGGCATTGGCGGGGACATTACTGAAATTGGTTTTGCTTATGACAACGGCACATATTTTGGTCGTTTGGGTTATGCCCAGATTGACGAAGATTTGGTGGGCGACGTCTCCTCAACTGGGTTGTTAGTCGGCTACAGATTCTGTGAGCGAAATCGATGGTGCAACGGACGATCTTCGGGGTGTGACAATTGGTTTCTCGATGGACTTTGGCGGCAAACCAACGTCGTATGAGACAACATCTGATCGCCTTGGTGGTGTTCTTGGTAGAATCGCTGGTTATCAGTTCTAATTGAGCCAAGCTTGAGTCAACAACAAGAAGAAGGCCTCACCTCGTGGTGGGGCCTTTTTGTGTCCTGGTTATAGGTGGGCCATCAGCCGGCTTTCGCCCACACCAAACTGATGACGCTGTCGCAGTGTTTCGCAATGGGCCCGCACGAGGGTCGGGCGCAAGGTGATGTGCCACGTCTGCTGCGCGATTGGCGCGCGTTGGGCAAATGCTGCGCAGCTAAGCACTGCTAGATTGGCACCCTTTTCGGGGTCACGGACAGACTGATAGCGGATTGCCTCGCACCCATCGCCGCGCAGGGTATCGGCAAGCGTAAGACAGTCGGAATAGTCATCGGGAAGCGTCCATCGCCCCTGCACGCGCATGGCCGGATCGGTCAGATCAACCGCCACAGCAGCGCGAATATCCGCCTGCACTGCCGTGTGTTCCACGGGCCTGCGCGGCATCGGCGTGTCCGGCGAAGCACCAAAAAATGCCAAAGCGCCCCAGATGCTTTCAGCTACAGCTGTCAGTGCGCTTTCAGCCCCATACCATACCCCCGGCGTTTGCCCCGCCCGCCGAAACCGCGACGCGCGCGGATAGCAGCCGTAACGAAACGGCGACCAGAATTGATATGCCAGATGCTGGCAGGATTGGGGCACGGACGGCTTGGACTCTTCAAGAATATCCTCAAGCACGGCATGTTCGGGATCGGTATCAACAATGCGCACGGTGGCAGACCGATACTGTCCTTCGATCAATCGCCAGACATTGCCATGATACGGCGCGTAGGGCGTATCAGGTCGGGGCACGGGCAGCATCAAGGTAGTTCATCACGCCGATTAGCCCTGCCGCCTGCGCGATAAGCACGCGCGGCGCGCCATGCAGGTCACTATTTGCATTTTCCATCCAGCCCTTAATCGTGTCGGGATCGCCCCCCGCAATCGCATCAAGCGACCGGAACAAACGCACCAGACAGGCGGCCAGCTCAAACGGTTTCCCGCCAAGGTCGTAACCGCCATCTTTCATGCGCGACACGGTGGGTTCGCTGACGCCAATCACTTCTGCCAGTTCCTTTTGGGTCAGGCCCAATTCACGCGCCGCATTCACAGCCGCCTTGGCAAGCACACGCCCCCGCGAGGGGCTGGCATCATATGCGGATTTGGTTTCAAGCTGCATCACATACCTCCATAGCAATAAATATACATTTTATTTCCACAGAAATCAATAACCGCCGTGACGCCACGCAATCAGCTTGCTAAACATCCCCATGATCATCCGCACACACATTAAGGGCGATGCGCCCTCAACGGCTGTTTATTCGCCTTGCGAAAGCTATCGCTACAGCCTTGACCGCGTGTGGGACCCTGCGGGGCGAAAGGTGCTGTTTGTGATGCTAAACCCTTCGACGGCGACCGAAGTGCAGAACGATCCCACCGTCGAACGCTGCGAAAGGCGTGCACGTGCGCTGGGCTTTGGCGGCTTTTGCGTGACGAATATTTTTGCTTGGCGCGACACTGACCCGCGCAAGATGCGTGCGGCCGCAGACCCAGTCGGCCCCGCCAATGATGACACCATCCGCGAATGGGCCGCTTGGGCGGATCAGGTTATCGCCGCTTGGGGCGCACATGGCGAACATCTAGGGCGCGGTCTGGCCGTAAAGACCCTGTTGCGCGCCACGGGCCAGCCGCTGTTTCATCTGGGTCTCACAAAGGCAGGCCACCCTAAGCACCCGCTTTATATCGCCTATACGCAACAGCCGGTGCCTTGGCTGCCCCGCGCCGACAGTTAACCATTTGGTAACTTTCGGTGCCGCGTTTATCGCGACAAATGATATAGGATTTCTTGAAAATCATAGTGGCCCAAAGCTGGTCATCCCCTCATGAAATCGAGAACACTATGTTTGCCCTCCTTGGACTCCTTGGAATTGCATTTGCCGGTGCCGCACTTATTGGTGATCCCGCAGATGAAGCACCCGATAGCGTGCAACCAGACGCCGATATCATCACCACCAACCAGCCAATGATCGACATCCCCACCGACGACAGCGATGTGATTTTCGCGGGTGACGATGATGACGATATCGATGCGTTGGGCGGCAATGACTACGTCGACGGCGAAGGTGGCGATGACACCTTGAACGGCAGCGCGGGCAATGACGAACTGCATGGCGGCAGCGGAAATGACGCCCAGCACGGCGGGGCCGACGACGACAGCTTGTTCGGCCATATCGGCGACGACACGCTGCATGGCGGCATGGGCGACGACCAGTTGAATGGCGGCAGCGGCGCGGACACCCTTGTCGGTGGCAGCGGTGACGACGCACTCCTTGGTTCGCTTGGGAACGACATGCTTATCGGCGGCGCAGGGCAAGATGTGCTGCACGGTGGCGCAGGCGACGACGTGATCGACGGCGCGACAGGCGAAGAAACCGCAACGCTTGACTATCTGAACGGCGGCGCGGGAAATGACACCGTAATCGGCAACGCTGGCGATATCCTAAGTGGGGGAACCGGCGCGGACATTTTCGCAATGGATGCCACACAGGGCAGCATGACCGTCATGGACTATGACGCCGCTGATGATACCCTAGTAGTGCTTTATAACGGGGCCGAGCCGATCCTGAGCACAGAACTCACCGAAGGTGGCCTGACACTTTTGGCTGACGGTGCCGAAGTGGCGACACTTGGGGGCATTGAAACGCTTGATCTGGCCACGGTTCAGATGGTTGCAACCTAAACACCCTTTCCTTTTCGAACGATTGCACCTATCAGCACCCATCGCGCGCGATTCCTGTGCGCGATACCCTCCAAGGGCCTTGCTGGACGACATCCCGGCTTGCGCCATCACCCTTTAGACAAGGAGACCCCGATGTCGATTACTGCCGAAGAAAAAGCACGCGTAATGAAAGAATTCGCAACCAAAGAAGGTGACACTGGTTCACCC
>JBLHNX010000209.1:0-5114 GCA_047622125.1 Paracoccaceae bacterium
GATCGGTTCGACGTTGCCGGATTCGAGATTGAACTGCGCAGTGTTGAACGGATTGAGGGGCCAAATTATGTCTCGACGCGCGCCGAAATGCTGGCCTATCGCAATGGCCGTCTGATCGCTGACGTCTTCCCCGAAAAGCGGTTTTATCCCGTCGCAGCCATGCCAACCACCGAGGCGGGTATCGACAACGGTATCTTGCGCGACATTTATCTTGTGATTGGTGATCCGCAGGATGGTGGCGGCTGGGCCGTGCGCACCTATATCAAGCCCTTTGCCAACTGGATTTGGGGTGGTGCTTTGCTGATGGCGCTTGGTGGGCTTATTTCGCTGTCTGACCGCCGCTTGCGCGTGGCTGCAGGTGCGGCCAAGACCAAGACACGGACGACGCGGGCGGTGCCTGCGGAATGATGCGTCTTGCCCTGATCATGCTGCTGTGGGCCGCGCCGGTCTGGGCGGTGCAGCCGGATGAAATTCTGGATGATCCGGTGCTTGAGGAACGGGCGCGCGAGCTGTCCCAAGGGCTGCGCTGTCCGGTGTGCCGCAACGAGAGCATTGATGAATCCAATGCTGATCTGTCGCGTGATTTGCGGATATTGCTGCGCGAACGGCTGGTTGCAGGCGATACAGATGAAGCAGCCGTGCAGTTCATCGTCGACCGTTACGGCGAATATGTGTTGCTGCGCCCCGATGCGACGGGGGCCAATCGAATCTTGTGGGCGTCTGGACCGGCGATGCTGATCTTGGCACTGCTGATCGGGTTTCTTGTGGTGCGCGGTCGGGCCCGCGCGACCCCTGTCAAAGACCTTAATGACGACGAACAAAAGCGGCTCGACGAAATACTGCGGTCGTGACGCGTGGTTTCGCTTTCCTGAACGGATCAGTTCAGTAGATTAGCCCAAATTTTAAAAGGAAATCCGACATGGACTATCAGGCCATCACTCTTGTTATTGCCGATGACATTGCGACGCTGACGCTGAACCGGCCTGACGTTATGAACGCGCTGAACACGCAGATGCGGGCCGAAATCACCCATGCGGTAAAAGACGCGTCGCGCAAGGCGCGCGTGCTTGTGATGACCGGTGCAGGCACTGCGTTTTGTTCGGGCCAAGATTTGGGCGATGGTGGCAATGCCGCCAATCTGGATTTGGAACGTACGTTGCGTGATGAATACGTGCCAATGCTGCGGGCGATTTTTGACAGCCCGATTCCGACGATTGCCGCCGTGAACGGTGCGGCGGCGGGGGCAGGGGCGAACCTTGCGCTGGCGTGTGACGTGGTTATGGCGTCTGAAGCTGCGGTATTTATCCAAGCTTTTGCGCGTATTGGCCTGATCCCCGATGCTGGTGGCACCTATTTTCTGCCCCGTCAGGTTGGTGCGGCCAAGGCGATGGGTGCTGCGCTGTTTGCCGACAAGGTTACGGCGCAACAGGCCTGTGACTGGGGCATGATCTATGAAACGGCCCCCGCAGCAGATTTCGTGGCGCACTGGCAGGGCCGCGCGGCGCATTTGGCCAAGGGGCCGACCGCGACCTACCAACATATCAAGGATGCAATTCGCGGATCGTTCGATAACACACTTGATGAACAGCTCGCCCTTGAGGCGCGCCTGCAAGGGGCCTGCGGCAAAACTCGTGATTTCAAAGAGGGTGTGTTGGCATTTTTGGAAAAGCGGCCCGCGAATTACGAGGGCCGCTAATATTAGTCACTTGGACGGGGTTGTAGCCGGTAACGAACATGGAACTGCCAGTCGTTGCCAGATTTCCCTGCAAGAGACGAATCTAGTGTAAACAAGACGTTAACTATCATCTCTGTGCCCGGATATGACTGTCGGAAACTTGCGCGTTTTGGACACGGATTACGTCCATATCTATGGCCACAGACTGGGGCTAGGTTGGGCGCCGCCGCGCGAAATACACGCTATGTGTCCAGACGTCGTTAATACAAAACGTGTTCTGCGCGCGGTGAGTTTCTTTGAAACCAAGCGACGTGAGCAGGGCAATGGACGCTGGATTGTCAGGATCAACGTCAGCCGTCAGGGTATCGGTCTGTTTGAACAGATGCGGGATGATTGCGGTCATCGCCTCGCGTGCGACCCCCATGCGCCAATAATCAGGATGCAGGATAAAGCCGATTTCGGGCATGGCATAAGCGCCGCCTTTGCCAATCACGCGGCCATCCAGTTCCCAAACAAAATCGGTGCCAGCGTCGGCCATCGCTACCATATTGGCGACCCATTGACGGGTGATTCCAATGTCGCCGTGTGGCGGAGTGGACCAAAAGCGCATGGCGCGCGGATCGCTTAGAATCTCCCAGAAGGCGGGTAGATCGTCCATTGTCGCACGGCGCAGCAGTAAGCGCGCCGTGCGCAGGGTCGTCATAGCAAAAGGGCCGACGCGTGTCGGCCCCTTCGCAATTGATTAACGCTTTTCAATATCGACATAATCGCGGGCCGTATCACCCAGATACAACTGGCGTGGACGGCCAATCTTGAGCTGTGGATCGGCAAGTTGTTCCTTCCACTGGCTGACCCAACCCACGGTGCGCGACAGCGCAAAGATCGGCGTGAACATCGAGGTCGGAAAGCCCATCGCTTCGAGGATGATGCCGGAATAGAAATCCACGTTCGGGAACAGCTTTTTCTCGGCGAAATATGGATCTTCCAGCGCCTGACGCTCAAGCTCTTTGGCGACTTGAAGGACCGGGTTGTTATGAACGCCGAGCAGATCAAGCACTTCATCGGCAGACTGTTTCAACACAGTCGCGCGCGGATCGTGGTTCTTGTAAACGCGGTGGCCAAAGCCCATCAGGCGGTAGCTGTCGTTTTTGTCCTTGGCGCGGGCGATGAATTCAGGAATGCGATCAACCGTGCCGATTTCCTTGAGCATTTCAAGGCAGGCTTGGTTCGCGCCACCATGTGCCGGCCCCCAAAGGCAGGCGATACCGGCGGCGATACATGCAAACGGGTTTGCACCCGAAGATGACGCAAGACGCACGGTCGAGGTGGAGGCGTTTTGTTCGTGATCCGCATGTAACGTGAAAATCCGGTCCATCGCGCGGGCAAGGATCGGGTTGACCTGATATTCTTCGGCAGGCACGGAAAAACACATGTGCAAGAAGTTGGACGCATAATCGAGGTCATTGCGCGGATAAACGAACGGCTGACCGATCGAATATTTATAGGCCATCGCGGCGATTGTCGGCATCTTGGCGATCAGGCGAATGGACGCAACTTCGCGCTGGTGACCATCGTTAATATCAGTCGAGTCGTGATAAAATGCCGACATCGCGCCGACCACGCCAACCATTGTGGCCATCGGGTGCGCGTCGCGACGGAACCCGCGAAAGAACATGTGCATCTGTTCGTGGATCATCGTGTGGTTTGTCACGAGCGTTTCAAACGCTTCAAGCTTGGCAGCCGAAGGCAGTTCACCGTAAAGCAGCAAAAAGCACACTTCGAGGTAGTGAGATTTGCCTGCCAGTTGATCAATCGGGTAACCGCGGTGCAGTAATTCGCCCTTGTCGCCGTCAATAAAGGTGATCGTACTGTCGCAGGCCGCCGTCGAGGTGAAGCCAGGATCATAGGTGAAAACACCCGCCTGCCCATAAAGCTTGCGGATATCAATTACATCAGGGCCAACCGTCGGCGAAAGCAGCGGCAAATCATAAGAATTGCCATCAATTGTAAGTGTCGCAGTCTTTGGTGTGTCAGCCATTCGGTTGCCCCTTCTGAGGTGTGAACAGGGGTTCCCCTGCCGCAGCGTTATTATAGCGGTCTAAAACCGGTTAACGTCAAAGTATGACGAAAAGGTTTCAGCCCGTGGCGTCATTCAGGCGTGCGATGGTTTCGTCACGTCCGAGGACAAGCATCATATCGAATACGCTGGGGGAAACGGATCGACCTGCAAGTGCGGCGCGCATTGGCCCTGCAAGCTTGCCCAGTTTGAACCCGTGACCTTCGGCGGTGGCCGTGACAGCCCCTTCCAACGTCTCGCGGTTCCAGCTAGCATTTTGCAACTGCGGCGTCAATTCACTCAGTATACCACGGGATACATCGTCAAGCAGCTTGCTGGCCTTTTCATCAGGAACCAGCGGCCGTGATGCCAAGACAAAGTAAGCCTTTTCAATGAGTTCTGGAAAGGTCTTCGCGCGTTCTTTCAGGCAGTACATCGCCCGCGACATGCCGTCACGCTGTGCATCTGTTAGGGGGGTAGCATCGGTCGCGGCCAGAAATTCAACCAATTCATGCAGCAGTGCAGCATCATCCGCCGCAGCGATGTGTTGACCGCAGATATTATCCAGCTTTTTGAAGTCGAACCGCGCGGGTGATTTACCGATCGCGTCAAGATCAAACCACGCCCGCGCCTGTGCGTCGCTGAAAAATTCGTCGTCCCCGTGGCTCCAACCAAGGCGCGTCAGATAATTGCGCATGCCTGCCGCCGGATAGCCCATCGCCTGATAGTCGGCCGCACCCGTCGCGCCGTGGCGTTTGGACATTTTCTTGCCATCGGGGCCGAAAATCAGCGGGATATGTGCCAGCGCGGGTTTGGTCCAGCCCATGGCCTCGTAGATCAGGTTCTGGCGAAACGCATTGGCAAGGTGATCATCGCCGCGAATAACATGGGTCACGCCCATATCGTGATCATCAACCACGACCGCCAGCATATAGACCGGCGTGCCGTCCGAGCGCAGCAGGATCATATCGTCCAACTGATCGTTTTGCCATGTTACATCGCCCTGTACTTCGTCGTGCAGGGTTGTGGCGCCTTTTCTTGGGGCCCGCAGGCGCACCACATAGGGTAGATCAGGGTGATCGCCATCCGCCACATCGCGCCATGGCGAAAGATACAACGTCGAGGTTTTTTCTTCGCGCGCCTTTTCGCGAAAAGCTTCGATTTCGTCCTGCGTCGCGAAACATTTATAGGCGGCACCCATGGCCAGCATTTCGTGTGCGACCTGCGCGTGGCGGTCGGCATTTGCCGCCTGTGAAGTTGGTTCACCGTCCCAATCAAGACCCAGCCACGTTAACCCGTCCAAAATCGCTTGGGTATTTTGCGGGGTCGAGCGCGCCTTGTCGGTGTCTTCGATCCGCAGCAGGAATTGCCCGCCATGACGGC
>JBLHNX010000210.1:0-5081 GCA_047622125.1 Paracoccaceae bacterium
TTCACGACCATCTGGAAACGCTGTTTGATTATCTGCCTGACGCCACGGTGACACTGGATGACCAGTTCACGGCACAGCGTTTGGCGCGTTGGGATGCGATCGCGGATCAATACGATGCGCGCCGCGAAGCGATGCTGCAAAAATCGCATATGGATACGGTCTATAAACCGGCGCCACCCGAGACGCTTTACTTGGATGATGCCGCTTGGGAGGCCAAAGTCGCTGCGCGCCGCGTACTGCAATTTAACCAGTTGCCGCAGGCCACGGGTATGGGCGTTGTGGATGCAGGCGGGCGGATCGGGCGCAGTTTTGCGCCGGAACGTCAGCAGGAAAATATTAGCCTTTTTAGTGTTTTAGCGAGCCATATTAAGGCAAAACTGGAAGATGGCCCAGTCGTTATTGCCAGCTACTCCGAAGGGGCGCGCGAACGCCTGACGGGGTTGATCGAGGACGAGGGAATAGGCGAAACGATCCCCGTCACCGACATTTCCCGCGTCGGCAAGCGCGGTGTGCATCTGGCGGTTTGGGCGCTGGAACACGGGTTCGAGGCACCGGGGATGACCGTGGTGTCCGAGCAGGATGTGCTGGGTGATCGCCTGATCCGCCAGACCAAGCGCAAGAAACGTGCCGATAATTTCCTGACTGAGACCCAAAGCCTGACTCCCGGTGATCTGGTGGTGCACGTCGATCATGGGGTCGGGCGTTATTTGGGGATGGAAGTGATCACGGCGGCAGGGGCGGCACATGAATGCCTTCTGCTGGAATACGCAGAACAGACCAAGCTGTATCTGCCCGTCGAAAACATTGAATTGCTTAGTAAATTTGGCCATGAAACAGGACTTCTTGATCGTCTGGGCGGGGGCGCGTGGCAGGCCAAGAAGGCCAAGCTGAAAGAACGTATTCGCCAGATGGCGGAACGGCTGATCCGTGTGGCCGCAGAACGCGCGTTGCGCACGGCACCTGTGTTTGATCCGCCCGAGGGCATGTGGGATCAGTTCCTTGCGCGTTTTCCCTATGCGGAAACCGAGGATCAGCTGCAAGCGATCGAGGACGTTTTGGAGGACCTATCGTCGGGCCGTCCGATGGACCGTCTGATCTGTGGCGACGTGGGCTTTGGTAAAACCGAGGTGGCGATCCGCGCCGCCTTTGTGGCCGCCATGTGTGGTGTTCAGGTCGCAATCATTGCACCAACGACGCTGCTGGCGCGTCAGCACTACAAAGGATTTGCCGAACGGTTCCGTGGTTTTCCTATTAATGTCAGAACCTTATCGCGCTTTGTTTCAGCAAAAGACGCCAACCTGACCCGCGAGGGCCTGTCACGCGGCACGGTTGATATCGTGATCGGTACGCATGCGTTACTGGCCAAGAGCGTGCGTTTCAAGAACCTTGGCCTGCTTGTGATCGACGAAGAACAGCACTTTGGGGTGCAGCACAAGGAACGCATGAAGCAGATGCGCAGCGATGTGCATGTTTTGACATTAACTGCGACGCCTATCCCGCGGACTTTGCAGCTTTCTTTGTCGGGTGTGCGTGATCTTTCCATCATCGCAACGCCACCAATCGATCGGCTTGCGATCCGCACTTACGTCAGCGAATTTGATACCATCACTATCCGCGAGGCGTTGTTGCGCGAACACTATCGCGGCGGGCAGTCGTTCTTTGTGGTGCCGCGCATATCCGATCTGCCAGAGATCGAGGCTTTCTTGCAAGATCAGGTGCCCGAGGTCACGGTTGTCACCGCCACGGGGCAGATGGCGGCAGGCGAACTTGATGACCGAATGAACGCGTTTTACGACGGCAAATATGATGTGCTGCTGGCCACGACGATTGTCGAAAGCGGCCTTGATATTCCGACTGCCAACACGATGATTGTGCACCGCGCCGATATGTTTGGTCTTGCGCAGCTTTACCAAATCCGTGGCCGCGTTGGGCGTTCAAAGACCCGTGCTTATGCCTATCTCACGACGAAACCGCGCACCAAATTGACACCCACTGCCGAGAAACGTTTGCGGGTTCTGGGATCGCTCGACAGCCTTGGGGCAGGGTTCACGCTTGCCAGCCAAGACTTGGATATTCGCGGCGCGGGGAACCTCTTGGGTGAAGAACAAAGCGGGCAGATGAACGAGGTTGGCTACGAACTTTATCAGCAAATGCTGGAAGAACAGATTGCCAAGATCCGGTCGGGCGAGGCCGAGGGGATTGTTGATGACGGTGAATGGTCGCCACAGATCAACCTTGGCGTGCCTGTGCTGATTCCCGAAACCTATGTGCCCGATCTGGACGTGCGTCTTGGGCTCTATCGTCGTCTGGCGGATTTGACGACAAAGGTCGAACTGGAAGGGTTTGCTGCAGAAATGATCGACCGTTTTGGCACGCTCCCGCGCGAGGTGAACACGTTGATGTTGGTGGTGCGGATCAAGGCGATGTGCAAACGCGCCGGAATCGCAAAGTTGGATGGCGGGCCAAAGGGCGCGACGATCCAATTCCACAACGACAAGTTCGTGTCCCCCAAAGGGCTGGTTGATTTCATCGAAGCGCAGCGCGGGCTGGCCAAGGTGAAAGACAACAAAATCGTCATCCGCCGCGACTGGATCAAAGAGCGCGATAAAATTCAGGGCGCGTTTGGAATTGCCCGCGATCTGGCCGCCAAGGTTAAAGAGGCCGAGAAGGAAATGGCGGCCAAAAAGGCCTAACCGTCGCTGTCGCGCCGGATCATTGTTGTCAGCCAGAACGCGAGGATCGCGCAGATCAAGATTGCCACCGCGAGGGGCAAGGGTGTGCCGTTAAACGACAGGCCAATCGGGACGGCGATGATCACCGCACCGATTGTGGATAGCGCGGCAATCAGTGAGGCGGCCATGCCAGCGATATGGCCCATCGGCTCCATCGCGAGAGCGTTAAGGTTGCCTGCGGTCATCCCGATCTGAAAGAACACCGTCACATTCCATGCCGCGTAGACCAGCAATTCAACGCTGTTTGGCAATGGCGAAAGCATCGCGACAATCATGAGCGTCGACGCCGCGACCTGCATCAAGAACGTGGCTTTGATAATCGGACGCATGCCCAGCCGTCCCACGAGGCGCGCGTTCAACAGGCTGGCCGAAGCGGCCAGAACTGCGATGCCGCCGAACCAGAAATGGAACACATCGCCCTGTCCATAGGTCTTGTCGAATACCTGTTGGGTTGAAGAAATCACCCCGAAAAGCATGCCCATCGCCAATGTTTGCACGACGATCGACAGGCGCGTTGTCGGGTGGCGCATGACTTCGCTAATCGCCGCCCAGAGGCTTGGCAGATTGAGGGGGCGGCGGCGCTCGGGCGTGAGCGTTTCGGGCTGGCGCAGGCCAAGCCAAATCACCGTGATACCCGAAAAGACCACGAATGCCAGAAAGACAGCGTGCCAGCCGGCAAAGCTGATGATGATCATACCGATGCTTGGGGCCATGGCGGGCACCAGAGAAAATACCAGCATCACAAACGACATGATCCGCGCCATATCGCGGCCCGAATAGATGTCGCGCACCAGTGCAATTGCCACGACCCGTGGGCCAGCAGCGCCAAGCCCCATCAGCAGGCGCGCAGCAAGCATGGTTTCCAACGTCGGCGCAGCCCAAGCGGCCAGTGCCGCGCCGCAATAAACCACAGCGCCGCCAATCATCACCGGCTTGCGCCCGAAACGATCTGATAGCGGGCCAGTAAAGAAGGTGCCAAACCCCATGCCCAGTACAAAGCTGGTAATGATCAGCTGCGCGCGGTTGGGGGCATCGGGTGTCAGCTCGGCTGCGATATCGGGCAGGGCCGGGAGCATGGCATCGATAGAAAAGGCGACTGTCGCCATGATCATGGCGATCAGGGCAACAAATTCAAACTGGGACAAGCGGGCTGTTGGGGCGGTCATGGGTGTCTCGGGAATAGGGGGACGCCAAGCGCCCAAATGGCGGGCGCGGCGTGATCAGGCTTGGGTGTCGTCAGCGGCGATCTGTGTCATGATTTCGGCGATCACACCGTCCCATGTTTGCGTCGGCTGTGCGCCGGGAACCGCGTGTTGGCTGGCGACGATAAACGTCGGCACTGATTGGACGCCCATCTTGCGACTATGCACATCGCGCGCGCGGATATCGTCAATGTCAGCGTCACTGGCCAGCAGTTTTGCCACAAGGGCAGCATCCATGCCTGCGCTATCGGCAATATCAGCAAGGGTTTCCACGTTACCGATATCGCGGCCCTCAATGAAATAAGCCTCGAACAGCTTGTGGACGACGAACAGTTGATGCCCTTCGATACCGGCCCAGTGAATGAGGCGATGGGCGTTCAAGGTGTTTGGCGTGCGCTGGATTGCGTTGAAATTAATCGCCAACCCTTCGGCCTCGGCCCGTTCAACGACGGGTGCATAGGCTTTGATCGCGCCGTCTTTGCCACCGAATTTGGTTTCAAGGTATTCATGCCGATCCATGCCATCCAGCGGCATATCCGGATTTAACTGAAACGGATGATATTCAATAGTGAAGGGGTGATCGGGCACTTTGGACAGGGCCGCATCAAGGCTGGTTTTGCCGATATAGCACCAGGGGCAGATCGGGTCAGAAATGATATCAAGCTTGACCATGTGCGGCCCCTTCTGTTGGCGTTCGGGTTGCATCTAGCACATCCTCGCGCGCGCGAAAGGCCGCATTCCAAGGCCGCATGTTAACTGTCTTTAGGAAATAAATACGGCAAGATAAGATATGCCAGCCCAAGTCCGATGAACTGCATCACGATAAACATTGCAACATGACCGGGGTAAATGCCCGCAAAGGTGTCGCTAAAGCCGCGCGCGATTGTAACGGCCGGGTTGGCAAAACTGGTCGAGGAGGTAAAGAAATACGCCCCCGTGATATAGAGCCCCACAAGTGGGGGAACTGCGTCGGGGCGATGATGTACGCCGCCAAAAATGACGAATAGAAGCCCCAAAGTGGCGATGATTTCCGAGGCCCATTGGGCGATCCCTGTACGGTGCATCGTGGACGAGGCTTGCAAGATCGACAGGTCAAACATCAGGTGTGTCAGCCAGACACCGACAATACCACCGATGATCTGCGCAG
>JBLHNX010000211.1:0-5069 GCA_047622125.1 Paracoccaceae bacterium
TGGAAAGAGTTGCGCTGGAAGTTTTTTCGGCTGCATTTTCAATACCTTTGCGCCTTTGATCGCCCACGCGACTATGACTACTTTCAAATTACCGCAGGGCCGTTGACGCTTGGAGATCGCTATCGCGACCGCCCCCCGTCCAAATCACGCATCGATGTGCCCGCGTCGAAATACACGAGCGTCGCGCCGTGATCCCGCCCAAGCCCCCATCACGCCCCGAGAAGATTTCGCTGTGGCGGTATGTACGGTTGTTTCGCAGTGATATCCTGTCAGCCCAGCCCGCAAAATTATACCGCGCATGGATGGCTGAATTTCGCACACCGTTCTTTCGCAGTTTTATGGCCAATGACCCAGCGCTGGTGAAAACCGTGCTTAAGGAGCGTCCTGATGATTTTCCGAAATCGGACCGGATTGGCGCGGGGCTGCGGCCTCTTTTGGGCGATAGTGTTTTCCTGACCAACGGCGCTGTGTGGAAACGCCAGCGCCGAATTATTGATCCTGCATTCGAAGGAGGGCGTTTGCGCGACACATATCCGGCGATGTATGCCGCTGCGCAGGCAGCAGTGGTGCGGCTTGACGGGGTTGCCGACGGCACGCCGCATGAGGTTGAAGCCGAGACAAGCCATGCCGCTGCCGATGTGATTTTCCGCACGCTATTTTCCATTCCTATCGAGCATGAAATTGCTACCGACGTATTCACCAAATTTCGTGATTATCAGCGCAGCCAGCCGATCTTGAATTTGGCGGCGTTCATCCCCGTGCCCCGCTGGTTCCCGCGCTTTTTCAAGAGCGAGACCAAGCGCACGGCGCGCGATATTCGCGCACTTATTGCCCAACTGACCACGCAGCGGATGGCCGAGATCAAAGCAGGCACCGCGCCCGATGATCTGGCCACGAAAATCATGACCACCGCTGACCCGCTGACGGGCGAGACGTTCACAACCGAAGAAATGGTCGATCAGGTCGCGATTTTCTTCCTCGCGGGGCATGAAACCTCGGCCAGTGCATTAGCGTGGACGCTGTATTTGATGGCGCTTTATCCTGATTGGCAGGACCGTTTGGCACAGGAGGCGCAGGCACTGACGGGCCCCGATTTCAAGCTGGTCGGCAAACTGCGCTTGTCCAAGGACGTGTTCCGCGAAGCCCTGCGCCTTTATCCGCCCGTGCCGATGATGGTGCGCGAGGCGGCATGTCCTGAAACTTTCCGCGAGCGGGCGGTGCCGAAAGGCGCGCAGATTGTTCTCAGCCCGTGGCATCTGCATCGTCATGAACGGTTGTGGGATAATCCGGATGGGTTTGACCCGACCCGTTGGGGGACGCAGAACGGCAAACAATGCCAGCGCGAGGCCTATATTCCGTTTTCCGCTGGGCCGCGTGTTTGCACAGGCGCGGGGTTTGCGATGGTCGAAGGGCCGCTAATCCTGTCGATGTTGCTGCGCAGTTATCGCTTTGAGGTCGTGGAAGGCCGCGTGCCTGTGCCCGTGGCGCATCTGACCGTGCGTGCCAAGGACGGGATCTGGCTGCGGATTACGCCCCGCTAGCTTGACTGCGCTGCTTTGAGCACCGCCACGCGGATCGCCGAGGCCAGCCCCACATCGCCGCGTGCTTCGTCGATTTCAATCGCCAACCCGTTCAGGGTTTTTCCCTGCGCGCGGGCCAGTGCACGAAACGCCACCCAGAATTCCGGCTCTAACGACACCGACGTGCGGTGCCCGCGCAACGTCAGCGAATGTTTTTCGGGGCGGGTCATTCGTCGTCGAACTTGAGCTGATCCAATCGCGCGCGCGCCTGTTCCGACTGTGTTGTATCCAGTAGGCGTTCCGCTTTGGTGCGCCCGTGTTTCACGGCGTTTACATCGGCGCGGGCCTTTTTATCGGCCCGCTCCTTTTCCTTGCGCGCGTGGTTAAGGTTGATCGGCTTCATTTTGGGCCGATCATGTCCTCGGGGCGCACGACGGCATCAAACGTTTCGCCGTCAACAAACCCCAGAGCAATCGCTTCTTCGCGCAGGGTTGTGCCGTTTTTATGCGCGGTTTTGGCGACCTTGGTTGCGTTGTCATAGCCGATTGTCGGGGCCAGCGCCGTTACCAGCATCAGCGATTCCTTCATCAGCTTGTCGATCCGTGGCGCGTTGGCTTGGATCCCCATCAGCATACGTTCGGTAAAGCTGTCGGCGACATCGCCCAAAAGCTGCATGGATTGCAGCAGGTTATAGGCCATCATCGGGTTATAGACGTTGAGCTCAAAATGCCCTTGGCTTCCCGCAAAACTGATCGCGGCGTCATTGCCAAGGATGTGCGCACAGACCTGCGTCATGGCTTCGGCTTGGGTCGGGTTGACCTTGCCGGGCATGATCGAACTGCCGGGTTCGTTTTCGGGCAGGATCAATTCGCCCAGACCAGAGCGCGGGCCGGACCCCAGCAAGCGGATATCGCTGGCGATTTTATAGGCGGCCATGGCGGTGGTTTTGATCGCACCCGACATGAACACCATCGCGTCATGCGCGGCGAGGGCCTCGAATTTATTGGGCGCAGTAACGAACGGCAGGCCAGTGATGTCAGCCATATGCGCGGCCACGGTCGTGTCCCAACCCTTGGCGGTGTTCAGGCCTGTGCCAACGGCCGTGCCGCCCTGCGCCAGTTCGTAAATTCCCGGCAACGCAAGGTTGATGCGCGTGATGCCGTTGCGGATCTGCTGGGCGTAGCCGGAAAATTCCTGACCCAATGTCAGCGGTGTGGCGTCTTGGGTATGGGTGCGACCGATCTTGATGATGTCTTTGAATTCTTCCGATTTCGCCTCAAGACCCGACGCAAATTTATCTAGCCCCGGCAGCAACACGTCGCGCACCATCATCGCCGATGCGATATGCATGGCGGTAGGGAAAGTGTCGTTTGACGACTGCCCCATGTTGCAGTGATCGTTGGGATGCACAGGGTCTTTCGAGCCGATAACCCCGCCCAGCATTTCAATCGCACGGTTGGCGATCACCTCGTTGGCGTTCATGTTTGACTGCGTGCCTGATCCTGTCTGCCAGACGACCAGCGGGAAATGATCGTCCAGTTTGCCGTCAATTACTTCGCCAGCGGCGGCAATGATCGCATCGGCCAGTTTGCCGTCAAGTTTGCCGGACGCCTTGTTCGCCTGCGCACAGGCCATTTTGATAACGCCAAGCGCGCGCACGATCGCGACGGGCTGTTTTTCCCAACCGATCGGGAAATTCATGATGCTGCGCTGGGTCTGCGCGCCCCAATAGCGGGAGTTTTCGACCTCAAGCGGGCCAAAGCTGTCGGTTTCGGTGCGTGTCTGGGTCATAGCGCTGTCCTTTGGGAATTCAGTTGGTATGCCGTTGCATGCCGTTTAGCCCGTGGATGCGCGCGCCGCAACGGGCCTGACGGCGCAATCGCTATTTGCGGAAACTATCAAGGCTGACAACTTCGGCCTCGGGGTGGCCTGCTTCGTCGGGTTCGACCATTTCATCCATCGGCGCTTCGGGATGAATATCGGCGTCGTCGTCGTTATCTTCATCGTCCTGACTTTCGAAACGCAGGCCAAATTCGACCGACGGATCAACGAAAGTTTTGATGGAATCGTACGGGATATAAAGCGGTTCGGGGGAATCGCCAAAGCTGAGGGTGATGGCAAAGCCGTCGTCCGTAACTTTCAGATTTTC
Source organism: Paracoccaceae bacterium (assembly GCA_047622125.1). Classification (GTDB taxonomy): domain Bacteria; phylum Pseudomonadota; class Alphaproteobacteria; order Rhodobacterales; family Rhodobacteraceae; genus SW4. The sequence goes on from JBLHNX010000211.1 coordinate 3,670, forward strand.
AAACCAATGCTGGATCACCACGGTCATTTCGCCGGGATAGCGATCCGACAGCCAATCAGCGATCTGCACATCGGGGTGCATCGTATCAAAAGTGATGAAAAAGTGGTGTTCGCCCGGAAGGCCGTTCTTGCCGACATCCGTCAGCACCTTTTGGATTAGGCCCCGCATGGCGCGGTGCATGAGGTTTCCATAATCAATGGTGCGGGTCATGCGGATCATCCTTCGGCAGCTTGCCTTAACCATACGGGATTCGGAGCCGGATGAAAGGGGCTGCCCACCGTTAATAGTTAGACAACGCCTATCATCATGCCAGCCAATGCCGTGACCACCAATGTCAGCGCCAAGCCGCGATGTAGCACCTGCATCAACACGCCCGCCATTGCGATCAGTCCCAGCGCCACCAGATCAATGCTGGGCCACATAGGCCATAATAAGCGCAGCGGGCCAAAACTGCGCGTGCTGACGTCGGCAAACAGCAAATGCATCGCGAACCACAGCGACAGGTTGGCAATAACGCCGACCACAGCGGCGGTAATGGCAGACAGGGCACCAGCAACACGGGGTCGCCCCTCAAGCCAGTCGATCAATGGCGCACCTGCGAATATCCAAATGAAGCACGGCACAAAGGTGACCCAAAGCGCCAGAACGGCCGCTTGCATCGCCAACCAGACGCCCCCTTCACCAAGACCCGATTGGAAGGCCACGAACTGCGTCACAAGGATCAGCGGCCCCGGCGTGGTTTCCGCCAGCCCCAGCGCGTCCATCATTTGCGCGGTGTCGATCCAGCCGAAATCGACCACGACAACCTGCGTCATATAGGCCAGCACAGCGTAAGCTCCGCCAAATGTCACCACGGCCAATTGCGAGAAAAATAGCCAGATATCGATCAGGAAGTCCGAGCCTTGGATCAGGGCAAGCGGCGCGACCCAGATCAGCCCGCCAATCACGATCACGCGCAGGGACATCCCCCAAGGCAAGGCCGTCGGCGCACCTGTGGCCATTGTGCGGGTCGTCAGCGCGCCGTAAGCAGCAGCCAGCCCGATGATCAGCGGAAACGGCAGGTTCAGCGCGAACAATCCAATGAACGACAACGCAGCAACCGCCCAATCGGGCGGACCGCGCAGGGCTTTGCGCGCGATGCGCCCGATTGCTTGGATCACGATCACGATGACTGTGGCCTTGATGCCAAGGAACGCCGCCTGCACCAGCATCAAATCAGCATAGCTGGCATAGGCAAACGCCAGCGCAAATATCACTATTGCACCGGGGATGACGAACAACCCGCCAGCCAACAACCCGCCCGTGATGCCGCGCATTCGCCAGCCTGCGTAGGTCGCCAGCTGCATCGCTTCCGGCCCGGGCAGCAACATGCAAAACGACAACGCGCGCAGGAATTGCGG
>JBLHNX010000212.1:0-5055 GCA_047622125.1 Paracoccaceae bacterium
GCGACAGACCCGACGCCGACCACGGCACCGCCACCGCGGACCTCCATCATTGGGGCAAGGCGCTGCAAAAACTGCGCGGGGCCGGTAAAGCTGTCCATGATGACACCATCAATCAGGCTTGGGTCTGCGTCGATCACGGCTTGGTCGGGCATTGATCCGGTAAAGACTGCGGCATTCAACATGCCGTGCTGATTGGCGGCCAGATCAAGGATCGGCGTGAATGTCTTTGCGTTGCGTACGTCAAGCGCCATGACATGCACGTCAGCCGCGCCGCGCGCATGCAGATCAGCAGCACTTGCTTTCATGTCGTCCATGTCGCGGCCACATAGAATGAGGGTCGCGCCGGTTTCTGCGCGGTCGCGCATAAAAGCGCGCGCGATAGCGGATGTCGCACCAAGGATGATCCATGTGTCGCTCATTATGTGTTCCTCAGGTTCAGGCGGCGGGTCATATCGGTGGCCAATGCGCCCGTTGGGTCAGCCTTGGTCACGGCCTTTTGCCATGCAGGTAATTCAGTATACATCGCCGCCATTTGTTCGGGTGTCGCTAGTGCGTCTTTGGCCAGATAAAGGCGCCCGCCCGCGGATGTCGTCATGTCTTCCAACTCGCCAATCAGTTCGCAGGCGGCGGCACGGTTGGGGAAATCGACGGCTAATGTGTAGCCTTCCATCGGGAACGATAGGTATCCAGCGCGCCCTTCACCCATCCGTTTCAGCACAGCAAGTGGCGAGGCAAGGCCGCTGTTGGCGATCTTTTCCAGCATCGCGCGCAGGGCGTCGGCCTGATCTAGCGGTACGACACATTGAAACTGATGGAACCCGCGCTTGCCGTAAAGCTTGTTCCAGTCGTGGATGCGATCAAGCGGGAAGAAGAAATCCTGAATAGGTTTGACCACGGTGCGCCCGTCGCTTGGAACGCGGCGAAAGTAGGCTGCGTTAAAGGCGCGAACGATCGGTTTGGAGAGCGCGAAATGCGGGGCATTGAACGGTACGGATTTTGACGGTTTTGGTTTGGGAACCAGCCCTGCACCCGTTTCGCCCTCTTCCAGAATACCGCGGCCCAAGGTGTCGCCGCGCGCGGTCGCATCAATCCAGCCGACAGTATAAGAGGCCTGCGAAGCATCAAGCTGCGCGATATGTTCGTCCCAACCGTCAACGCGCCGTTCGGTGACCATCATCACATCGCCCTTGCAGGCAAGCATTTGAATGGAGGCATTCACGATTACACCTGTCTGGCCCAATCCGCCGATTGTGGCGCGCCAAAGGGTGTCATCCTTTGGGGTGATCCGGCGTTGTTTGCCGTTTTGCAATAGGGTGATCGCCGTCACATGTTGGCCAAAGCTGCCGATGTGGTGATGGTTCTTGCCGTGCACATCCATGGCGATGCAGCCGCCGATGGTCGCAAAGCCAGTGCCCGGCATCACGGGGGGCAGCCAGCCTTTGGGCGCAAATAGACGGGCGAGTTCACCGATTGTCAGGCCGGATTCAACTGTGACGACGCCCGTCACGGCATGGAAATCCAAGACCCGATCAAGGCGCGTCATGTCGATCACGCGGCCATTGTTATTCAGTGGTGCGTCGCCATAGCTGCGCTTGTTGCCGATGGCAGGTGCTGCGGGCAATTTCGCCAGCACGCTTGCGCGCTCGGGGCGGGCGATCTCGCCTGTTGCGCTCAACGCACGGCCCCAGCCGGAATAGGTGTCGGTCTTCCAAGTCATAAGTCTTAACTTTCTTGTGCGGATGCGGCGCGATTTGACAGGCGTTCGGCGAGCGCAAAGACAGCCAAACCAAGCCCGATTGCAAACCATAGGGTTGTGATGCGGATGATCGCCGTCGCGGGCACGGATACCTCAAACGGGATCCCTTCGAGGGACAGCAGGGCGATCATCGCCGCTTCGGCCCCGCCAACGCCGCCCGGCGCACCAGTTAACCCACCTGCAAGGGTCGAGAATGTGAAGATCGCCAGCGCCATGAAGACGCCGATGTCCGCCCCCATCCAGACAAGCAGCAGATGAAATGCATAGCCTTCGGCGGCCCAGCCGATCAGGCCAAGACCAAGTGCGCCGGTGATCACGGGCGCGGTTGTAAAGGCGCCAAGGGATCGTGCCGCAGTGCGGACACGCGCAAACAGGCGCGGAAAAAGACCCGTCCTGCGATAGGTGAATGTCGTGATAGCGGCCAGTAATTGCGGTCGCGTGACCACATAGGCGGCACCGAGCGCTAGCGTGGCGACGGGCAGCGCAAATGCGATTCCACCTGTCCCAAACGAAAGGCCGATAGCGAGGATGATCGCCATCGCCGCAAGATCAGAGGCGCGATCCATCAGGACCAGCGGGGCCGTGCGTTCAAACGCCCAGCCGGTTTCGCGGCGCAACCACCGCATGCGGATCAGCTCACCGACGCGCGCGGGAGTGACTGACATGGCAAAGCCGCCGATGAAATGCCGGGTATCTTGGATCAGGGTCGTCGGCAGACCAAGGCAGCGGGCAAACATGTGCCAGCGGGCCGCGCGAAACAGGTAATTCACCAATGACAGCAACAGCAAAATACCGATCTGCACCCATGTGATCCGCGCGAGTTGGATTTTCGTTTCTTCCCAGCCAGAGGCATAGGCAAGACTGGCCAGACCGACGATCACAAACGCAAAGAGAACCGCCAACAGGCCCATATCACGCCAACGGCGCGCCTTTTGCGGGCGCACGGTGCCGATGGCTGGGGCCGGATCTGTGTTGCTCATGCTCATTGTTGCCCGTCTAGCGACACAATGGGGCAAGAATATGGTGTTGTTGCGAAAACGGAAACAGTTTTCCCAAGATCAAGATGAGGCGCTGCCGCGCCGCAGTTTATGAATGTGGCTCCGGGTGATCATGTCAGATATTACATCCCGCCGGTGGCATATGGCGGAGCCTCCGGCGGGAGTGTATTTGAACAGAAGAATTAGACGATTGTTGCGTCTGTTGCGGCGCGCAATTCGTCGTGTGAAACGCCGGGGGCGCATTCGACGATGTGCAGGCCCTTGTGGCCGACCTCAAGCACGCCGAGATTGGTGACAATGAGGTCCACGACTGCTTTGCCGGTGAGCGGCAAGGTGCAGTCTTTCAGCACTTTGCTGTCGCCGTGTTTGTTGGTGTGGTCCATCACGACGATCACGCGGCCGACGCCCGCTACCAGATCCATCGCGCCGCCCATGCCTTTGACCAGCTTGCCAGGGATCATCCAGTTCGCCAGATCGCCGTTTTCGCTTACTTCCATCGCGCCAAGGATCGCGGCGGCAATTTTTCCGCCACGGATCATGCCAAAACTGGTGGCGCTGTCGAAATATGCCGTGCGCGGCAATTCGGTGATGGTTTGCTTGCCCGCGTTGATCAGGTCGGCGTCTTCATCGCCCTCAAACGGGAAGGGACCCATGCCAAGCATGCCGTTTTCGGACTGCAACGTGATATCCTTGTCGCCGACATAGTTGGCGACCAATGTCGGGATGCCGATACCAAGGTTCACATACATTCCGTCTTCGAGTTCTTGCGCGGCGCGTGCCGCCATTTGATTGCGGTCCCACATTATGCTGTCCTCACTGTGCGTTGCTCGATCCGTTTCTCGTGATCACCTTGGATGATGCGATGCACATAGATGCCGGGCAGGTGGATCGCATCGGGATCAAGCGAGCCAGTAGGCACGATTTCCTCGACTTCGACGACACAGGTCTTGCCGCACATGGCGGCGGGCGGGTTGAAGTTACGCGCGGTTTTACGGAACATCAGGTTGCCGGTTTCGTCGGCTTTCCATGCCTTGACGATGGCCAGATCGGCAATGATGCCTTCTTCCATGATGTAGGTTTCGCCCTTGAAATCTTTGTGTTCTTTGCCCTCGGCGATAACCGTTCCAACACCTGTTTTGGTGTAGAATCCAGGAATACCGCAGCCGCCTGCGCGCATGCGTTCTGCCAGCGTGCCCTGCGGGTTGAACTCGATCTCAAGCTCGCCAGAGAGATACTGGCGCATGAATTCGTCGTTTTCGCCCACATAAGAGGACATCATCTTTTTGATTTGATGAGTGTCGAGCAGTTTGCCCAGCCCGAAACCATCAACGCCGCAATTGTTAGACGCAATTGTCAGATCGGCCACGCCACTTTTTACGACTGCATCAATCAACAATTCGGGGATGCCGCATAGGCCGAAGCCACCTGCGGCGATAAGCATGCCATCGTGCAACAGCCCATCAAGGGCGGAAGTGGCGTTTGGGTAGATTTTCTTCATGAGAGCCCCTCGCATCGGTTGGCGTAGTTGTTGCGCCCGATGCGAGGAGAGTCAATGTGATTGCTGCGCTGCGGCAGGCGTTACTTGGCCGCAGGTTTCTTTTTCGCGGCAGGTTTTTTCGCTGCAGGCTTCTTGGCAGCTGGTTTCTTTTTCGGTGCGGCTTTCTTGCGGGTGCCCTTTTTGGCTGCCTTTTCGGCGATCAGTTCGACGGCCTGCTCCATGGTCACGGATTCGGGGTCGCTGTCCTTGGGCAAGGTCGCGTTGACCTTGTCCCATTTCACATAAGGCCCGTATTTGCCTTCCATGATTGCAACAGCCCCGCCATCGGGGTGTTCACCCAGATCGCGCAGGGTTTTCGCAGCGCCTCCGCGTGCGCCGCGCGAGGCGACTTTTTCGGCCAGCAGTTGCACGGCGTGGTTCATGCCGACTGTAAACACTTCGTCCAGCCCTTCGAGATTGGCGTTGGTGCCGCCGCGTTCGGATGTGGATTCTGCGTGTTTCAAATAGGGGCCATAGCGCCCGATGTTTGCCCAGACGCTTACGCCGTCTTCGGGGTGTGGGCCGACTAGTCGGGGCAGGGACAGCAGTTTGACGGCTGTTTCAAGCTCGACTTCTTCGGGGGGCCATTCTTTGGGGACTGATTGGCGGGGCGGTTTCTTGTTGTCGTCGCTGAGTTCGCCGCGCTGGGCGTAGGGGCCAAAGCGGCCCTTGTGAATCCAGATATTGTCGTCGGCGTCGACCCCCAGCAATTTGCCCTCGGGCGGAATTGCATTGTCGTCGTCGCCACCGGGGGGGCCAAATGC
>JBLHNX010000213.1:0-5045 GCA_047622125.1 Paracoccaceae bacterium
CCTGCACCAACCTTAGGTATCGCCAAGTTTGGCCCGATCACGGGCGCCTCGGGGGATGAGTTGCCATGACCAGTCAAACCAAGAGCAAACCCACAGCCTGCCTTGTTCTGGCTGACGGCACGGTGTTTTACGGCAAAGGGTTCGGGGCCACCGGGCAAACCGTCGCCGAGCTGTGTTTTAACACCGCCATGACCGGCTATCAGGAAATCATGACCGACCCATCTTATGCGGGCCAAGTCGTTACATTTACCTTCCCGCACATCGGCAATACGGGCGTCACACCCGAGGACGACGAAACCGCCGATCCTGTCGCGGCGGGCATGGTTGTGAAATGGGATCCGACACAATCCAGCAACTGGCGCGCCACCGAAGAACTGACCGTCTGGCTGGAACGGCGTGGCCGCATCGGCATAGGCGGCATTGATACACGTCGCCTGACCCGCGCAATCCGCCATCAAGGCGCGCCGCATGTCGCACTGGCGCATGATCCCGACGGCAATTTTGATCTGGACGCCTTGGTGAAAACCGCGCGTGGATTTGCGGGTCTTGAAGGGCTTGATCTGGCCAAGGATGTGACCTGTGCGCAGTCCTATCACTGGAACGAAATGCGTTGGGCCTGGCCGCAAGGCTATACACCCCAGACAGCACCCGTGCACAAGGTCGTCGCGATTGATTACGGCGCGAAACGCAACATCCTGCGCTGCCTTGCTTCGGCTGGCTGTGACGTCACTGTTCTGCCCGCTACGGCCACGGCTGCCGACGTGCTGGCGCTGAACCCCGATGGGGTCTTCCTGTCCAACGGCCCCGGTGATCCAGCAGCCACGGGTATTTACGCCGTGCCAATGATCAAACAGGTGCTGGACACCACCGACCTGCCCGTTTTCGGAATTTGCCTTGGACATCAGATGCTTGCGCTGGCCCTTGGGGCCAAGACAATCAAGATGAACCACGGCCACCACGGTGCCAACCACCCCGTCAAGGACTACGATACCGGCAAGGTGGAAATCACCAGCATGAACCACGGCTTTACTGTCGATAGCCAGACCCTGCCGGAGGGTGTGCGCGAAACACATGTGTCGCTGTTTGACGGATCCAACTGCGGGATCGCCATGGCAGATCGCCCAGTGTTTTCGGTGCAATACCACCCCGAAGCCAGCCCCGGCCCGATGGATAGCTACTATCTGTTCGAACGGTTCGCCGCTGCGATGGCCGCACGCGCCGCATGAATTTGACCGACCGCGGTCGCATTTAACCTCCTGTTAACCACACTTGCCCCAGACTGAATGCTGGGACAGGAACTGTGTAGGTTATGGCACTGAAAATAAATACATTTGCGGGCACCCCCCGCGCGAAGACGCCTGCGCGCACCCGCGCCCAGCGGCTTGCAGAACCGTTGACGGTGGGGGATGTCTTGCAAGCCAAGGGGCTGATTTCGGCCCGCCGTCTAGCACAAGAGACCGACCGCGCCAATCGCGCGGCAGTGCGCGTGTCCGACGTGTTGCGCACGCGCCTTGACCTGCCACCCGGCATGCTGGCGCAGGCCGAGGCCGAGGCGGCAGGCACCAGTGTCATCGACCCAAACACCCAAACGCTGGACCGGCGCCTGATTGATAGACTGGGCATAAGTGTCTGCCTCAAACACGGGCTTTTGCCGCTCCGCAATACCGGCGGCTGCACGGTTATTCTGACGGCGCGCCCAGATCGGTTCCCACGCCATCGCGATGCGCTGCGCGTGTTGTTCGGCCCTGTCCGCATGGCCGTGACATCGGAACCGCAGCTTCAACGCGCCATCAAACGCGCCTATGACATGCCCCTGATCCGGCGGGCCGAAACTCGGGTCCCGGCCGCGCAAAGCTGTCGCACGTGGAATCGCCGCATCGCGCGCAATTTTGGCTTGGCGGCGGTCATTACTCTGGTGTCCACAGGGCTGATTTGGCCGGCCGCAACCTTTGGTGTGCTTTGTGCATGGGCGGTGATCACGCTGGTGCTCAATACCGCGCTCAAGGCCACGGCGGCGGTCATGCATCTGCGCGCGCGCGCTGATACCAGCCAAAGTGCGGCTAATCCGACGCCTGCGCGCCTGCCTGTGGTGACCATCCTTGTGCCGCTGTTTCACGAACATGACGTGGCAGGCGCGTTGATCGGGCGGCTGTCAGCGCTGGATTATCCGCGTGAATTGCTGGATGTCTGTCTGGTCCTTGAAGAAGACGATCACATGACGCGCGAGGCCGTGGCCCGCGCTACCCTGCCCGCTTGGATCAGGCCGATCATGGTGCCCTATGGTCCGCTCAAGACCAAGCCGCGCGCGCTGAATTATGCTCTCAACTTTGCCCGCGGCACGATCATTGGCGTCTATGACGCCGAAGACGCGCCCGCCGCCGATCAAATTCATCAGGTCGTCGCGCGCTTTGCCCAGCGCGGCCCGCGTGTGGCCTGCCTGCAAGGTGTGCTTGATTTTTATCACGCCGAAACCAACTGGTTGTCGCGCTGTTTTGCGATCGAATACGCAACGTGGTTTCGTGTGGTCCTTCCCGGTCTTGAACGTCTCGGCCTTGTGATCCCGCTTGGCGGCACGACCTTGTTCATGCGGCGCGATGTGCTTGAAGAAATCGGCGGTTGGGACGCTCATAACGTCACAGAAGATGCCGATCTTGGCATTCGCCTTGCGCGCAATGGGTACCGCACCGAATTGATTCCTACTGTGACCGAGGAAGAACCAAACGCCCGTGCATGGCCTTGGGTCAAGCAACGCTCACGCTGGCTTAAGGGTTATGCGATTACCTACGGTGTGCATATGCGCAACCCCGCGCAGCTGTGGCGTGATTTAGGAGCGTGGCGCTTTTTCGGGGTGCAACTGCTGTTTGCGGGCACCCTGTCACAGTTCATCCTCGCGCCGGTGCTATGGTCGTTTTGGCTTGTCGCGGTGGGCCTGCCGCACCCGCTGGTCGGGGTCTTGCCCACATGGGCGTTCTGGACATTAGGCGGTGTGTTCTTTGCATCGGAAATAATCAATATCGCCGTGGGCATGATCGGCATCAGCGCCGCGCAAAAGCCGCGTCTTTTGAAATGGGTACCAACGCTGCACGTCTATTTTCCGCTTGCCGCCATCGCCGCCTATAAGGGCGTGATCGAATTGGCGACCCAGCCGTTCTACTGGGACAAGACAGCACATGGGGTCTTGGACCCAACAAGCGAGGAGACTACGTCGCCGCCTCAACCTTCTCGGCGTCCAGCTTAAGGCGGGTTACATAGGCCTTTGAAATGTGATCGCGCAGGGCCGCAGCCGCTGCATCCCCATCGCCTGCTTCAATCGCGCCAACAATCGCAGCATGTTCTTCCAACGTGCCTTCGGGACGCCCTTTGGCAGACAATGACGTTGTCGCCAGCAGGGCCATCGAGCGGTGCACTAGATCAAGTTGCTGCACCAGAAACCGGTTATGGCTCGCCAGATGGATTTGCTTGTGAAATCGCTTGTTGGCACGGCTTAACGCGGCAGGGTCACCGACCAACGCGCGATCCGCTTCCAGCATGTCGCGTAGCACGCGCACTTCTTCGGGGTTGGCATGGCGTGCGGCAAGCCGTGCCGCCAGCCCCTCCAATTCACCACGCACCACGTAAAGTTCGGCCAACTGGTTGTGATCCAGCGACGCGACAATCAAGGATCGTCCATCCCGCGTCAGCAGGCTTTGGGTCTCAAGCCGTTGTAATGCCTCGCGAATTGGAGTCCGGGACACACCGAATCGATCCGCCAATTCATTCTCGACCAAGCGATCGCCGGGGCGGTAAAGCCCGGTATCAATCGCCTCGAGGATTAAGCCGTAGGCGTCTTTGTGCGGGGTGTTGAGATCAGACATGCGGCTCACTTTTGTTCGGTCCGCTCACCCTACCCCCGCGCAAGCCTGCCAATCAAGTCAAAGCGATTGCAGCAGGGCATAGCCCACCCTAGGGTCGCGCCATGGTAGCAGCTTCATTTTCGCATGTGCGTGCTTGGGTCTTTGATCTGGACAACACGCTTTATCCACCCAGCGCCCGTCTGTTTGACCAGATCGAGGTGCGCATGACTGCCTATGTGCAGGACGCCCTTGGGGTGGATGCGAGTGAGGCCGATTTCCTGCGCGATCACTATTGGCGCAAATACGGCACCACGCTGGCAGGGCTGATGAGCGAACATAATGTCGATCCGGCACCCTATCTGGGTGCGGTCCACGACATCGACCTGTCCCACCTTGAAAAAGCCCCCGATCTGGCCGCACATATCCGCGCGCTGCCCGGCCGGTGCATCGTCTATACCAACGGCAGCGAACCCTATGCCCAGCGGGTGCTGAAAGCGCGCGGACTTGATGGACTGTTCGATGCGGTCTATGGCGTCGAACACGCCGATTTCCGCCCCAAACCGGAACAAGCGGCGTTCGAGGCGATCTTTGCGCTCGACGGGCTGGATGCCTCCATGGGTGCGATGTTCGAAGACGACGCCCGCAATTTGGCCGCCCCACACGCCATGGGAATGCAAACGGTGCATGTGGCGCCCGCGCCGTTTGTGGCCGATCATATCCATCACCATACCGATGATCTGACCGCCTTCTTGTCGCAGCTGGCCTGACAGGTCTTTCCCCTGCGCCTGCACAGGCCTATGTCTGGGGAATGAAACGGCAAGATACCGACATTCTGATTTCCGGCGGCGGGGTCGCTGGCCTCACCGCAGCGGCAGCCTTTGGCGCAGCGGGCTTTCGTGTGATCTGCGTTGATCCCGCTCCGCCTGTCACCGATGAAGCGGCCGCTGGCGCCGACCTGCGCACCACCGCGTTCCTGCAACCCGCCCGCGAACTGCTGGACCGTGCGGGCCTGTGGGAAAGGCTCGCGCCCTTTGCCGCACCTTTGCAAGTGATGCGAATCGTTGATGCCGGCGGAGAGGTGTCCGAGCCGCGCATCACCCGCGATTTCAACGCTGCCGATATTTCCGACGTCCCGTTCGGGTGGAACCTGTCCAACTGGCTGCTGCGCCGCGAGATGGTCGCACGGTTGGGCGAACTCGACACCGTCGATTT
>JBLHNX010000214.1:0-5013 GCA_047622125.1 Paracoccaceae bacterium
GAATGGTTCTAGCCGTGCCAAAAAGGAGCGTTTTTGGAACAATTTTGCTGACCCACTAACGCCACTTATGTCGAGCGACACTATCGGCCCTGAGCGGACCTTGGTGCAACACGCAGCGAACGGCGGCTGTGAGCCCACACCGGAAGTGACAATATCTTGCTGCGTCCGTGCGCAGCGCGAAAAATGCTGCGAGTGCGCCACTCACGGTGCTGCTGCACGGCAGTGATATCGGTCATTCACGCGGTCTGCAGCAATTCTTAAACCGTGAGCTCACAGACTGCGGACAAAGTTAACGTTCACTGTAGATGTCATTAGAAACGAGATCCATGACTTTCCGTCGGACGAGATCAAAGCCACGCGACGTGCTGTCGATCGCATAGTTCAACAGAGACAAAATCCGGAGATGTGGTTTTCTGCTTTCCTGTCTGCCTGGTGGACGGCATCCAAACCTCGTCTTGTATTGATCTCCTGTCTCCATCACTAAATACGGGTGCCACATCGGCGAGGTGGTGATGTGTATGATTGGAAATCAGTGGTGAAGACATCCCAAAATATTGATTTTGCGCCCTTAGAAGATAGCGATTGGTCAGATGAGCTTCGCCGCATGAAGGGAACGTTTGCGAGTAAGCTCAATGTCTATCGCACAGTGGCGCACCATCCTCGCTTGTTATTGGCTTGGGCTGATTTGCGAGATCACATCGTCGTCAATTCGGCCCTTGGGCCGCAACACAGCGAAGTCGTCATCCTTCGGGCGGGTTTTCATCTTGGGTCACACTATGAATGGAGCCACCATGTGTCCCGCGCCCGCGCCTGCGGCATGGACGATCAGCGTATAGTGTCACTCAAAGGCGATAATCAGGATATGATGGCGGAGGATGCGACACTCGCTAGGGCCGTTGACGAGCTGTTCGCGCAACGGAAGTTGTCGGCCGAGACGATCGATGCGGTTCAAGATTTAGTCGGCAAAGAAGGGGTGTTGGATGTGATAGCGACAGTCGGTTTCTATTCAACGCTTGGCTATATCCTGAACTCTTTCCAGACGCCTTTGGATGACAACATTGTGCGTGAAATGGCGGACGAGCCGTTGAACTGATCCTTAGGCGTCCAGCGTCTTTGAAATTTTCACTGAGATGTCTCGCAAGGGGCCTTCCATGTTGTGTAACGCCTCATCAAGCCGCATCGCACCACGCGTCCAGATTACGGATATACAGGCGACGACCCTGTCCCCAAACCAGACTGGAACCGCGAACGAGGCTGTTTTAGGTTGGAACTCTTCACCGATGCGGGTGGCGCGCGACCATTGTTGGACGTCTTGCAGCATAGGGCGCAGATAGCTGTCATCAAGAAAAGGAACGTCATCGGGGTGCATGATCCGCCCAAGATGTTCGATGATCAGCTCACGTTCAGCCGTTGGGCAAAGGCCAAGATAACACCGCCCTGCCGAAGTACGCAGCATTGGGAGACAGAACCCTGTCATGCCGCGATCAATCGAAAGCGGGCTGCGATTATGAGTTGTTTCCTGTACCACCATGGCAGTGTTTTCATAAGTTGTGAGGTCCAGCGGCCAGACCATTACGGGTGCATACTCTGCAAAGATCGGGCCTGCGACCTGACAAATCTGCGAGGTTACGGCAAAGCCGTCGCCAAGGGATGCGGCAAGCCGCGTCACGCGCACGCGGTTCGAGGTCGGGGAAAAGGCTACGTAGCCCTGTTCTTCAAGCGTCTCGAGTAGCCGGTAAACGGTCGGGCGGGGAATACTTGTTGCAATCGCAATTTCACGCGCCCCACAGGCACCGACACGGTTGACGTGGCGCAAGATATCCAGCCCACGCGCGAGCGCGCGAACCGAGTCTGTTTTGCGGGTCTTGTCAACTTTTTGTTGTTCCATAGTGGCATTGTCGCAGGCTGCACCAAATCGACAAGAGCAGATTTTAGCCTTCAGATTTGACTGTGTTGCGCAGCACGCCGATGCCGGAAATTTCAACCTCGCACACATCACCTTCTTTCATGAAAACAGGTGGTGCTCGCCGCGCGCCCACGCCACCCGGCGTGCCTGATACGATCACGTCACCCGGCAAAAGCGGTAGAATGGTCGAGCAATAGGAAATCAGGCGCGGGATCGACGCTATCATCAAATCCGTTGTTGTATCCTGCATCACATCGCCATTCAGCCGCGTTTGCAACCGCAATGCAGTAGGGTCCGGAATTTCATCAGCTGTCACCATCCAAGGCCCGAATGGACCGGTGGCGTAAAATGTCTTACCCGGCATGAATTGATGCGTATGCTTTTGCCAGTCCCGCACGGATGCGTCGTTGTAACAGGCATACCCGGCAACGACACTCAGCGCGTCAGCCTCAGACACACGGCGGCATTCCTTGCCGATGATGACAGCCAGCTCGCCTTCGTAATCAAATCTGTCAGATTCCAGCGGCTTCATGAGCGGTTGCTCATGACCGATCTGGCTACCGGAATACCGCGCGAATAGAACCGGGAACGGCGTCTCTTCGCGTCCGGTTTCTCCGATATGATCGTGATAGTTAAGGCCAACGCAGATGATTTTGTCGGGGTTGGGAATGACTGGCGCGTGCTGCACTGCGTCAAAGGCATAATCCGCAGGCGCACTGGCCAGAGCCGCGGCAGGCGACATATCACCAGCGGCCAGATATTCGCGCAGTGTTTTTTGTGGCAAGCGTTTGCCCAGATCAATAATGCCAGCATCCGTGACGATGCCATAAGAGGATTGGTTTTCAACGTGGAAGGAACATAGTTTCATGAGTTAGATCATTTCTTTTTCTTGGGATTTTTGGGACAGGAGCGGCAGCAAAGCGATCAACTCTTCAAGAGTATCGGCGCTGCCCAGAATGTAGCGATCCGGACGAAGCAGCACTGCAGCGGTGTTAAACGCAGCCAGATGCGTGGCGGCGTAAGTCGTGTCTTGCGTTGTAATCAGGCGCACGCCGTGGGGCGGTTTGAAACCTGCGACCAAGGTATGATCGGCGACGATGACAGGGCAAAATCCGGTCACGTCATCCATGCGTCTGCCGTCGTTCATACGAGGTTGACCAAACTGGCGACCCGCATTTCTCCCTATCCCGAGGCCTGGACCAAGTGGAGGGTAAATTGACTTTATTTCAGCCCCGCCATCGGTTTTTTGCATGGCAGACCGCAGCGCGCCTTCGCTATCGGCCGCGTTGATCAACCGGCCCAATCGCACCGCAGTATTGATGAATTCTGCGGAATTTGGTTCGCGTTCAGTTTGATAGCTGTCAAGCAACTGATCGCCTGATCGCCTTTGCACCACGTCCGCCAGCTTCCAACTTAGATTGGCGGCGTCGCGGATACCTGCACACATGCCTTGGCCCATGAAGGGCGGTGTTTGGTGGGCTGCGTCACCGGCAATCAATAACCGGCCCCGCCGCCAGTCTTTGGCTATCAAGGAATGGAATGTGTAAACCGCGCTGCGTTCCAGCACCGCCTCATCCGGGGTTAGCCAATCAGACAGCAGCTTCCAGACTTCGGTTTCCGAGGCGATGGTATTGCTATCTTCATCCTGCAGTACGGCAATTTCCCAACGACGGCGATTGCCGGGGCTTCGCACGTAGGTGGCTGGTCTTGCGGGGTTGCAATATTGGATTGAGTGATCGCCGAGTTCCGGTTTTTCGCCGTTCAACAAAACGTCGACGACGAGCCAGCGCTCGTGAAACCCTAAATCCTGCATTTCGGTATCAATGAAACGGCGCACCAAAGACCGGGCACCATCACATCCGACAACGTATTTCGCATGAATGTGATTCACGCGACCCGTCGACATATCCTCGTAGCGCAAGGCGACATGGTCGGGCTTGTCTTCAATCATGAAAACATCGCAGCGGGTACGCATGGTAACACTGTCGCGTTCCGCCAGCCGCGCGCGCAACACCTTTTCCAGATCGGGCTGGTGAAACCGCCAACTTGGATGCCAGCCAAGCGGGCCTTCTTCACTTGGACGCGGCCAGTCCAACAGCAGCTTGCCGTTGGGATCAACAAACCGCATGCCCGGATTGATGCGCAATTGCGGCAACAGCTCGTCAGCGATGCCGATCCACTGGAAAACCCGCATGATCTCATCGTCGAAATGCACGGCGCGCGGCAGATGGTAGGCCACGGGTTCGCGTTCCAGCACAAGCGTTTTCACCCCCAGCACGCCAAGAAGATGTGCGAGTGTGGCACCCACCGGGCCAAGGCCGACAAGGACGACGTCAAAATTTTCAGATGTGTTTTGGATTGCCATGATCAGTGCCCCTGCTTGGAAAGTTCGCCGTAAAGCCACGGGCAATCGGCCAGATGTGGTGCACGCTTACCCTCGCGGGCGGCTTGCAAACGCATATCGCGCAAGGCTTTGCGCCCGCCCTCTTCAGTCAGATACAACCGCTCGTGCCCCCAGAAACTTGGGCCAACCGTGGTTTCGTGCGGCTCCCATGTCGGTGGGTCAATCTGACGTCCGCCCCAGCCGTTTTCGACAAAGAAACCGGACGGAGAATTGGCGTAATAGGATGTCATAAAATCATTGGTGTGCCGACCCAGGGTATAGGCCACGCGATCCTCTTGCTGTTGTGCAAGGTCAAACCCTTGGCCCACATCATCAAGGTTTTGGAATTCAACCATGAAGTGATGAAACCCCGCCCGCCCAGACCCCACCATGGCAAAGCTGTGGTGGCGCCCGTTGACATGGAAGAAATACAAAGGAAACGGTTGCAGGCCATAATCGGAGACATGGAAATCCAATGTGTCGCGGTAGAACGGGAGCATCTTGTCGATGTCTTTGACGTGCAAAACCGCATGTCCCATACCCATAGGACCTGTCTTAAATCCATCAATGGGCCGGCCGGGCTGGAACGGGTCGGTAGTGATCATGGGGGCAAAAAACAGCTCGATCCGGTTGCCCGCGGGATCATGAAACCAAATCAGATCTTGTACGAACCGCCGGTCAGACAACGCCTTTGATCCCATGGTTACAGGCGTTCCCATCCGTT
>JBLHNX010000215.1:0-4979 GCA_047622125.1 Paracoccaceae bacterium
CATAGGGCGCAGTTTGCGGTTTCGCCCCGTCCATGGCGGCGATATACGGACGCGGGTTTGACCGGATAGGAATCTTTGAAATGGCAAATGTAGTCGTTGTTGGCGCACAGTGGGGCGATGAAGGCAAAGGCAAGATCGTGGACTGGTTGTCCGAACGTGCTGATGTGATCGCGCGCTTTCAGGGCGGGCATAACGCAGGCCATACCCTTGTGATTGATGGCAAGGTTTACAAGCTGCACGCGCTGCCCAGCGGTGTTGTGCGTGGCGGCAAACTATCGGTGATCGGCAACGGGGTTGTGCTGGACCCGTGGCACCTGATGGGCGAGATCGAAACGATCCGCGCCCAAGGTGTGACGATTGACCCCGACACCCTGATGATCGCGGAAAACACGCCATTGATCCTGCCCTTCCACGGCGAACTTGACCGCGCCCGTGAAGAAGCTGCCAGCAAAGGCACCAAGATCGGCACCACAGGCCGTGGCATTGGGCCGGCTTATGAAGACAAAGTTGGTCGTCGCTCTATTCGCGTCGCTGATCTGGCTGACGAAGCCACGCTTGAGGCCCGCGTTGACCGCGCCTTGCAGCACCACGATCCGCTGCGCCGTGGTCTTGGCATTGATCCCATTGATCGTGATGAACTGCTGGCCAAGCTGCGCGCGATTGCGCCTGATGTTTTGCAGTACGCCGCCCCCGTTTGGAAAGTGCTCAACGAAAAGCGCAAGGCCGGCAAACGCATTCTGTTCGAAGGGGCGCAGGGTGCGCTGCTTGATATTGATTTTGGAACCTACCCGTTTGTGACGTCGTCCAATGTGATCGCGGGGCAGGCGTCGACCGGCACAGGTATCGGGCCGGGCTCGATTGATTTCGTCCTTGGAATCGTCAAAGCCTACACCACCCGCGTCGGCGAAGGCCCGTTTCCAACCGAATTGGAAGACGCCGATGGTCAGCGCCTTGGCGAACGCGGTCATGAATTTGGCACGACCACAGGGCGCAAGCGTCGCTGCGGTTGGTTTGACGCCTGCCTTGTGCGCCAGACCTGTGCCACATCGGGTGTCAACGGTATTTCCCTGACCAAGCTGGATGTGCTCGACGGGTTTGAGACCCTGAAAATTTGCGTGGGCTATGATCTGGATGGCACGCGCCTTGATTATTTGCCGACTGCGGAAAGCCAGCAGGCACGTTGCACACCGATCTACGAGGAAATGCCGGGCTGGAGCGAGAGCACCGAAGGCGCGCGCAGCTGGGCCGACTTGCCCGCAAACGCGATCAAATACGTCAAACGCATCGAAGAATTGATCGAATGCCCCGCGGCATTGGTGTCAACATCGCCCGAGCGTGAAGACACGATCCTTGTCACCGATCCGTTTGCCGACTGATGGCCCTTACGTACAAAGCCCGCAAACGTTGGTCGCTGGTGATCCTTATCATCGGGCTGCCGCTGTATATTGCGATGGCCGTGACGGTGATGACCCTGCTTTACCCTGATCCGACTGCGCGCGCGCCGATCTGGGTTGAACTGGGGATATATATTGGCCTTGGCGTGCTGTGGGCGTTCCCGCTCAAGTTTATCTTCAAGGGTATCGGCCAAAACGATCCGGACGCGAAATGACCCGATATTTTCGCGCGTGCCCAGATGTCTGATCCGCGCATGAGGCTGGTGCTGGTGACGCCTGAAATCCCGTACAATACAGGTGCGATAGGGCGGACCTGTGTCGCCCTTGATCTTGAGCTGATCTTGATCAAACCCTACGGGTTTTCCCTTGACGAAAAATCAGTGCGCCGCGCCGGTCAGGACTACTGGAAGCATGTCGAGCTTAGCGAATATGACGATTGGCAAAGTTTCATGAGTGATCGTATGCCACCGCGCGAAAGCCTTTATTTCTTTGAAGAACATGGTGCGCAAACCGTTTATGAGCCTGACTATCAACCCGATGGGTATTTGGTTTTCGGTTGTGAATCCAAAGGCCTGCCAGATGCGGTGCTGGACGGCATGGCAGATCGCACGTTTTGTTTGCCGATGCGCAATCCAATTGTGAGATCACTTAACTTGGCAAACGTGGCAACAGCCGTTGTCTATCAGGCGATGCGGACCCAATTGGGCGGTTGAGCGATGCGAGAAACGCGCCTACCACACACTTAGATCATAAGAAAAAGGCGGGGACATGATCCCCGCCTTTTGATCTTTTTACCCTGCGGCGCTGCGCCGCTGCGGGTGGAATCGTGTCTGATCTGACACCTGGAACCGACCATTGCTGATCTTGTTGATCCGCCCCTCGCGCAGAAGCGTTCCAAACGAGCGCAACCCGTCTTCACGGTTGAAATCGTCAGGGGCAAGTGCGCGCACCTTCTGCATGATCTGCGGACGCGAGAATTCCTCGGCTCCCTCCACAAATGCGGTGTAGGCGGCTGCAGCTTCCAGCAACTCGGGCAACTCGCTTGCGCCCATGTTTTCTGCGAACTCAGCGAATGACGTGGCATCATGAGGGGCTTCAACTGGGGCGGCGGTAGTTGCACGTGCCACACGGCGTGGGCGTATCGGTGCAGCAGGGCTTTCGCTTGCGCTTGGCATTGGGGTGTCGACCCGCTGCGAAGCGACCAGTTTCAACGGCGCAGGACGTGGCCGTTCGGTTTGGCTGTCCCCGCGTGTTGCCCTGCGTGGGCGCACGACCTGGTTCAGGTCATCACGAAAGGCGTTTTCAGCGTCGCCGTTGTCTTGCGTTCCTTCGCCCAAGGCGCGGGCGGCCTCGGTTGCGGCGACGGCGGCCTTGAGCTGCGATATTGCCTGACGGCGGCGGTTGCTGGCAGGTTCTGCAAGCTCGGCCTCGGTCTGGCTCATGATGCGCGACATTGCTGCCTCGTCTTCTACGGATTCGTCATTCAGAATCTCGCGACCACGACGTGCCGCACCGGTTGGCACGCTATCGGCGGCCTCACGCTCGACCTCGGCCAGCTCCTCCATCAAGGCGGCTTCTTCGTCGTCTGGCAGCGGGGTGTCGCTGTCACCTTCGATCTTGACGTCATCCGCACCATCCAGATCGGCAATCACCACAGCGGCTGGCGTGTGATCTTGCGGCTGTTGCGACACATCACTGTCGCCTTCGCCAGCATCCGTGTCGTCCGACGTAGTTTCTTCAAGATCACCCGATTGGACGGCAGCCTCGAAGTCGGCGCGCTTCATGCGCACTACGCGCGGTGTGACCGGCGCGGCGGCTGCGACTTCAGCGACAGGCGCGTCATCTTCAGCCGCGTCGTCGTCACTCAATACATACGGTGCCTGAACATCGCTGTCCGCATCGGGTGCGTCATCTTCATCTTCATCTTCATCTGCATCGGACCGGGCCATGATTGCGGCCAGCGTGTCATCGTCACTATCGGTATCGGTCTGCGTCACAGCGTCTTGCCCAGCTGTGTCTGTGTCATCCAGATCATCGGCATGGAACGCGGCGACCGGATCGACGTCGGCCACATCGGGCGCTTGTAGATCTTCGGAATAGTCTGCGGTTTCGCCGCCGCTATTGCCTGACCCGACCACGGCGCGGATACGCCGCAGTTTGGCCGCGACACTATCAGTGTCCGTATCGGTTTGCGGGGCTGTGGCCACAGCTTCGGGCATTGCCACATCTTGCGCCACCGGACCATCCGCCACGAGCAGTGAGGCAGGATCGCTAGACTCCGCCTCGGCTTGGGGTCCGGTGGCGTCCACCGTTTCATCCGCTGTCGCAGATGCAGGGGTTTCTGCAATATCATGGTTGGCCGTTTGCGTGGGCGTCTGGGAAATGGCAGGCGTAGGTCCCGCGAGCGCACTTGCGGCACGCAGCACAATGCCACTATCGTCGCTTCGCGCCTCTACTGGGCGCGAAATCTCGCGCTGCGCGATCCGCGCCAACATCTCGGCGTCAGGCGTAGGAGGCTCTGCCCCGAAATACCGATCTTCAGCGGCCAGATCGCGGAAATACTCCGCAATCGCTTTCATCGTTGAGAAGGAATCGTCAAATCCCTCAAGCGTGCACGAAAAAGTGCCATATGAAACGGTAAGAATCTTGCTTGACTCAACCATGCTTTACTCGCTTTCTACCAATCCAGTGACCCTCTGTTTACCATCAATTGGTTCGCAATCCGGAACAGAACCGCGGTAAAGTGGGTATTATTTCGTGACCCTTTTAAGGAATGTTTCCGAAATGAAGGCTAATCTCGCATGAAATCTTCGATTGTTTACAATCCGGACCCGGTGACACTTGTTGGTGGTGGGGGGTATCGCCCCGACGACCTTAGATTGGCCCTGAATCATGCGCCCTGCCTTGTGGCCGCAGACGGGGGCGCGAACGAACTTGCCAGTCTTGGATACACGCCAAACGCGGTGATTGGCGATCTCGATAGCCTTTCAGATAAGGCCAAAGTGGCCTTTTCCAAGGTGCTGCACCATGTTCGTGAACAAGATACCACAGACTTTGAGAAATGTCTGACGCGAATCGCAGCACCGCTTGTTCTGGCCGTGGGCTTTACCGGCGGGCGGCTGGATCACACGCTGTCGATTCTCAATGCAATGGCGCGCCACCGTGATCGTCCTGTCATAGTGATCGGGCAGGATGACATCAGCTTTCTGGTGCCGCACTCCAGAATCGAGCTGTCCTTGCCCGTTGGCACGCGCCTGTCTCTGATGCCGCTGGCGGATGCGCGAGTTGATACCGCCGGATTGCGCTGGGAAGTGAAAGACGCGGCAATGCACCCTGCGCGTGCCGTCAGCATTTCAAACGAAACCGCCGCCCCAAAGGTCATCATTCACGCGATGGGCCCGTTGTTGATCATTCTGCCGCAGGCGGCGCTGGCAGTCGCGATAACCGCTGTTCGCGCACAATCACATAAAGACCTGCCGCAACCGTAATCACGATGCCGACCGCCGCCAGCCCATTTGGCAGGTCGCGAAAGATCAGCCAGCCGATCACTGTCGCAATCGGGATTTCCAGATACTGCATCGGCGC
>JBLHNX010000216.1:0-4969 GCA_047622125.1 Paracoccaceae bacterium
CCGCTGGAAAAAGCGTTCATCGCCTTTAGCAAATCACACGCCAAGGCGGAGGGTTAATCATGGATCTCTTGTTCAACATTCAGGTCTGGGACTCGACCATTCGCCTTGCCACGCCGCTGCTGCTGGCCTGCCTTGCGGGTCTGTTCAGTGAACGCTCTGGCATTTTTGACATCGGGCTTGAGGGCAAGATGTTAGCCGCCGCATTCATGTCTGCCGCCGTCGCTTATACCAGCGGTAGCGTCTGGGTTGGCCTGCTGGCGGGCATCGCAGCGTCCATGGCGCTGTCGTTGCTGCATGGCTTGGCCTCTATCACGTTCCGCGGCAATCAACTGATCTCGGGTGTTGCGATCAACTTCCTTGCGGCGGGTCTGACGGTCGTCGTTGCGCAAAGCTGGTTCGCCCAAGGCGGGCGCACCCCACAGCTTGCCGGTGCTGCTCGATTCGAGCAGATCGAGCTGCCATTTGCCTCGGCCTTGGCCGATGTGCCATTCATCGGCCCGATCTATGCCGATCTGATATCGGGGCACACGATCCTTGTTTACGTCGCCTTGCTTTGCGTTCCCGCAACATGGTGGCTGCTTTATCGCACACGCTTTGGTCTGCGCCTGCGCGCGGTCGGTGAAAACCCTGCCGCCGTCGATACGGCCGGTGTGTCTGTCATTGGCCTGCGGTTCTCGGCCGTGATGATCTGCGGCGTGTTGTGTGGCATTGCCGGTGCCTATCTGGCGACAGGCCTTCAGGCCGGTTTCACCAAGGACATGACCGCGGGGCGTGGCTATATCGCGCTGGCCGCGCTGATCTTTGCGAAATGGCGCCCATGGTATGCCCTGTCTGCGACGATCCTGTTTGGCTACCTTCAGGCGATCGCCCTGCGCCCCGACCTGATCGAAAGTTCGTTTGGCTTTGAAATCCAGGGCCAACTGCTTGATGCGCTGCCGTTCATCATGACCGTGGTCATTTTGGCAGGGTTTGTCGGCAAAGCGATCCCACCACGCGCTGGCGGAGAACCTTATGTCAAAGAGCGCTAGCCTCGCGGCCCACATCCGCACCATTGCCGGTGACACGCCAGTCCAAGTCGGGCTAATCCTTGGCTCGGGCCTTGGACATCTGGCTGATGCGGTGGACGGTGTCGCTATTCCCTACGGCGATCTGGACGGCTTTCCCCATGCGGGCGTCAGCGGGCACAATCCGAACCTTGTGATCGGTGATCTTGAGGGCGTGCGCGTGGCTGTCTTTGGCGGGCGCGCGCATTATTACGAAAGCGGTCGTGGTGATGCGATGCGTTTGCCGTTGGAAGTTCTGCGCGACCTTGGCGCGGACACGATGATCGCCACGAACGCCGCAGGATCAATGCGCCCCGAAATGGTGACCGGATCAATCATGTGCCTGTCGGACCATATCAACTTTTCCGGCCTCAACCCGCTGATCGGTGAAAAAACCGACGCGCGCTTTGTGCCGATGAAAGACGCTTACGATCCGGCGATCCGTACCGCGCTGCGCGCAGCAGCGAGCGGCGAAAACACTGAAATGGCCGACGGCGTCTACGCTTGGTATTCCGGCCCGTCGTTTGAAACGCCCGCCGAAATTCGCGCAATTGCAATGCTTGGTGCGGATGCTGTCGGCATGTCCACCGTCCCCGAAGTGATCCTTGGCCGTTTCTTGGGTCTGCGTTGTGCTGCAATTTCCACGATCACCAATATGGCCGCTGGCATGAGCGATGAAAGCATCAGCCACGAGCACACCAAAGCCATGGCACCTATCGGTGCGGCCAAGTTGGAAAAAGTGCTGCGCCGCTATCTACGGGACCGCGGTTGAATCCAGTTGCGGACCTAACATAGGTCCAAAAGCCGAATTGCGCGGTATTTCCAACGATTTGGCACCTGAGGCATTTGACACAGTGGTAAAAGCCGCGTCTTCTAGGTAAGCGGCCCTAGACAACGCCGGACCCTAGAATATGCAAATCTATCTTCCTATTGCCGAAGTATCGGTCAACGCCTTCCTCCTTTTGGGGTTGGGCGGTTTGGTTGGCGTTTTGTCGGGCATGTTTGGCGTGGGCGGGGGGTTCCTGATGACGCCGCTGTTGTTCTTTATCGGCATCCCGCCCGCGGTGGCCGTCGCAACCGAAGCCAACCAGATCGTAGCATCATCCTTCTCGGGCGTTCTCGCCCATCTGAAACGAAAGACCGTTGATCTGCGCATGGGAACGGTGCTGCTGATTGGCGGCCTTTTTGGTGCGGCGCTGGGTGTGGTGGTGTTCAACTATCTCAAGGCGATGGGCCAGGTCGATCTGCTAGTTAAGCTTTGCTATGTGTTGTTCCTTGGCGTGGTTGGCGCGCTGATGTTTCTTGAAAGCCTGCGCGCAATCCGACGCAGTAAGCGCACCGGCGGAGTGCCTTTACGGCGCAAACATACTTGGGTCCACTCGCTTCCGTTCAAGATGAAATTCCGCGTATCGGGGCTCTATATTTCGGTCATTCCGCCGCTGATAGTCGGCCTGCTCGTAGGTATCCTTGCCGCGATCATGGGCGTTGGTGGCGGTTTCATCATGGTCCCCGCGATGATTTACCTTTTGGGGATGCCAACCAAAGTGGTCGTTGGGACATCGCTGTTCCAGATTATTTTCGTCACTGCCTTCACCACAATGCTACACGCCACAACGAATTTTACTGTCGATATCGCCTTGGCCGTGCTGCTGTTGATTGGCGGAGTCATCGGCGCGCAGATCGGCACACGGATCGGCGTCAAGATGAAGGCCGAACAGCTGCGCATCTGGCTTGCGATCATGGTTCTGGCGGTATGTGGAAAACTGGCGTTTGACCTGCTTGTCATGCCGTCCGAGCTTTTTTCAATTGGTGAAAGCGGGCATTCGTGATCCGTCTATTTGCCCTTATGATGGTTCTCGCCTTGCCCGCCAAGGCCGAGGAGGTCGTGCTTGGCCTCAGCCAAGACGCGGTCGCAATTACCGCCACGTTTGATGGGTCTGACATCTTGCTATTCGGTGCCGTCAAGCGTGAAAGCCCGATCGATTTGGACAGCGATCTTGAAGTCATAATCACCATCGCTGGCCCGTCGCTGCCCGTCACCATGCGCCGCAAGGACCGCCGATTGGGTATCTGGATCAACACCGATTTTGTCGAAGTGGATGCTGCGCCGTCGTTTTACGCGGTCGCAACCACAGCCCCCTTGCAAGATATCCTCGGCGATGTCGAAGACCTGCGCTACAAGATCAGCATCCCCCGCGCGATCCGGTCGGTCGGGGCGCCCATGACCGTGGCGGACGCCGAAAAATTCACCGAAGCATTGATCCGTATTCGGTCAGGCAACGACCTATATCAAGTGCGCGAAGGTGTGGTGGACTTTGAAGAAAGCACGCTGTTTAGCGCCGCATTCCGCCTACCTGCGAACCTTACCGAAGGCGATTATCATGCGCGCATCTACCTCACCCGCAATGGCGTTGTCGTGGACGACTACGAAGCGATTATTCCGGTAGAGAAAGTCGGGCTGGAACGCTGGCTCTATAACCTCGCGCATGAACAACCGATGCTCTATGGCCTGATGTCGCTGGCGATCGCCATCGCAGCCGGTTGGGGTGCTTCAGCGATCTTTACGGCCCTGCGCCGCTAACCACGCCCGATAAAAGGCATCTTGGTCGCCATGATCGTCTGGAATTGCACGTTCGCCTCAGCAGGCAATTGCGCCATACGTAGTACCGCATCCGCAACCAACCCCACATCCATCGTCGCCATGTCAGGCTGCGACTTTGCCAATTGGGCCACCATATCGGTGCGTGCATTGCCGATATCAATTTGTCCGCAGGCAATATCAAACGGCCGCCCGTCAAGCGACAGCGTCTTGGTCAAGCCCGTCACGCCGTGTTTCGTTGTGGTATAGGTCACCGAGCCCTCGCGCGGCACATGCGCACTGATCGAGCCGTTGTTGATAATCCGCCCGCCCATCGGCGACTGGCGGCGCATCTGGCCAAACGCGGCGCGGGCACACAAAAACATCCCCGTCAGATTTACAGCCACGGCGCGCGTCCAGTCCGCGACCGGGATTTCATCAATCGGTGCGGCGGGCGTGAAAATACCGGCGTTGTTGAATAGAACGTCAAGCCTACCTGCCTTGGCTGCAAATTCCGAAAACGCCGCAGCAACAGCATTTTCATCCGCTACATCACAGGGCAGGACCACAGCACCGTCGCGCCTTGCCGCTATTTCCTCAAGCAATTCAGCACGCCGCGCGATCAATCCGACCCGCCAACCGTGCGCCAGAAATACCTCGGCGCAAGCACGACCGATGCCGCCGCTCGCCCCTGTGATCACGATACTTTTCACGGCGCGTCTCCTTGGGCTTCCAACTCAAGCAGCACCGGCGCGGTGCGTAAATCATCGGTGCTTAGCGTCCCAGAGGGTCGCGCCAGACGGTTGCGCACAACCCACCGCAACTGCGTTTCCGCCCGCGTGATCGCGACGTAAGCGAGCCGTTTCCAAAGCTGCGTGCCCGCCTCCATTCGGCCCATACGGCTCGCGGCATAAATGTCGGGCGCAAACACTTGCACCGTGTCCCACTGCGACCCTTGGGCCTTGTGAATTGTCACCGCAGCGCCATGCAAAAACGTGGCCCCCATGCGGGCGGCAAACGGGATAAACGGCTCTTCGTCACCCTCGTGTTCGATCTTTACGATGCTGGCCGCACTGACCTGCGGATCCTCGGCACCCATCACATGTAGGCGTGAAAATCCCGGCTTTCGCCCTGGTCCAAGGTAGATAACTTGCGCACCTTTGATCAGCCCGCGCGCCTCAAGATCGAGCCGCTTTTTGCGATGCTTTGCAGGCAATTCAATCCCGTCACAAATCAGCGGTTCGCCTTCCATCAGCTCGTCCACTGGCGCGCCAAAGGCGTTGCGAAACGCATGGATCAACTTGATCCGCGTCGCATTGCGCCAAACCAGACAAGGTGACCGCGCCAT
>JBLHNX010000217.1:0-4959 GCA_047622125.1 Paracoccaceae bacterium
CAGCGCACCCATAACGATAAAATTCGCGGCCATGGGATAAAGCATCAAGACAATCGGGCGTTCATCAGCGCCAATCTTGCGCACAATAACCGAAGCAAATGACCCACCAAACGCCGCGACAAGGGCAGCAATGTGCCCAGCGCTCAGGTCTGTTTCGCCAGGGCGTAGGACTACAAGAACACCCGCAAGCCCGACCATGACTGCAAGACCACGGCGGATACGCACCCGTTCGCCCAGCAGTGGAATAGCCAGCAAGGTAATCAACAAGGGCGACGCAAAAAGGATCGTATAGGTCTGCGCCAATGGCAGGACCGAAAACGCATAGAATGCGCTGACACCCGTTACCAGTGTGGCGACCGTGCGAAACGCGGTCCACCACGGGTGCACCGGTAGCAACGTGCCCGGCTGGGGATCGCGCATGATCATGAACATCGCCAGTGGAAAGCTGAACAGCCCGCTAAAAAAGATGATCTGAATAGGGGAATATATCCCGCCAAGCACCTTCACGGCCACGTCACCCGTCGCATAGACAGCGAAAGCCAATAGCGCCAGAAGCGCGCCTTTTGCGTTTTGCGACATCGGGTTTCCAATCGGGTGTTAGCGCAAACTGGTACGGGCAAAGCAACCTTTAGGTCAATCCCCCCCGGCAACGACAAACGGCCCTGCACGTATGCAGGGCCGTTATAACGCAACTCCGCATGCCCTAAAGGCTGGCGTCAAGGGCGGCGACGATCGCGTCGCCCATTTGGGTGGTGGAAATTGGGGCAACGCCTTCTTCACCGATCAGATCAGCGGTGCGCAGCCCGTCTGCAAGCACCTTTTCCACGGCGGCTTCAAGGCGGTCAGCCTCGGCCCCTTGGTCAAACGAATAACGCAGCGCCATCGCAAAGCTAAGGATACAAGCGATCGGATTGGCCTTGCCCTGCCCAGTGATGTCCGGGGCTGAGCCATGTACGGGTTCATACATGGCCTTGGGGCGTCCGTTCGCCATAGGAAAGCCAAGTGACGCTGATGGCAGCATGCCCAAAGATCCGGTCAGCATCGCCGCACAATCGGACAAGATATCGCCGAACAGGTTGTCGGTGTAGATCACGTCGAACTGCTTGGGCGCGCGCACCAGTTGCATGGCACCATTGTCGGCATACATATGGGACAGCTCAACCTCAGGGTAATCCGCGTGGACCTCGGTCACGACGTCGCGCCACAGAATGCCGCTTTCCATGACGTTGGCCTTTTCCATCGAACAAAGCCGCTTGTCGCGCTTCATCGCCAGATCAAAGGCCGCGCGCGCGCCGCGCTCGATCTCGGCTTCGGTGTAGCGCTGTGTGTTGATGCCGACGCGCATGTTGTCCTCAAGATGGATGCCGCGCGGTTCGCCAAAATAGACGCCCGAGGTCAATTCACGCACGATCATGATATCGAGGCCAGCCACGATATCTTTCTTGAGCGACGAAAAATCGGCCAACGCGTCGAAACACTGCGCGGGGCGCAGGTTGGCGAACAGGTCCATTTCTTTGCGCAGGCGCAGCAGACCGCGTTCAGGCTTAACCGAAAAATCAAGGTTGTCATAGGCGGGGCCGCCGACCGCACCCAACAAAACCGCATCGACTTCTTGGGCTTTTGCCATCGTATCGTCGTGCAGAGGGGTGCCGTGCTTGTCATAGGCTGCGCCGCCAACAAGGTCTTCGGACACGTCAAATGCCATATCGCGCTTGTCGCCATACCAGTGAATGATTTTCTTCACTTCGGTCATGACTTCGGGGCCGATACCGTCACCGGCAAGAATAAGAAGGGACGGGTTAGACATGCTGCATTCCTTTGGCTGAATTGTTGGTTTGCCCTAGCCCGTCGCGCGCGCAGGATCAAGTGACCAAGGGGCGCAGGCCGATTGCAAGCATATCCCAGACGCGGCGCACGCGGGGGGTTTGGCGCATCGCCTCGTGTGCTGTAAGCCAGATCGGGAGCGGCGGAATCGGAAAGCCCAGATCAATCTCGACGATATCGGGGTCGTCGCGACCCAGCGACGTCTGCGCAAAGCCGATGCCGCAGCCTGCCCGCACAAGGTTCCAGTAGGTCGCGTTATCGTCACAGCGCACTTTGAACCAGTCGCGGTCAACGGGAAAGCCTGCCGCGCGGAACCCTTCGATAATCGCAGGGTTGGCGTCAAACCCAACGAAATCATGGGTCATCAAGTCTTGGTTGCCCGTGGGAAGACCGCGCCGTGCCACATAAGATTTCGCCGCAAAGACGCCTAGGGGGATATCGCCGATGTGCTGGGCGACAAGGTCTAGTTGCTTGGGGCGATACATGCGCACAGCGATATCGGCCTCCCGGAACAGCAGATTGCGGCTGTCGTCGCTTGGGGCTAGCTCTATCGCGATATCAGGTTCAGCGATGCGGATATCGGCAACGATCTGGGGTAAGTGATAAAGCGAGGTCGCCATGCTGGCCGTGATCCGGACGGTGCCGGCCAGTTTCGCCTCGCGACCTGCAGCCGTCAGGGTAATTTGCAGCATCGCATCACGCATAGCACTCGCGGGGGCCACGAGGGCTGCGCCAGTTTCCGTGAGGGCAAAACCGCGTGCTTGCCGATGAAACAGCGTGGCGCCAAGCTGTGTTTCAATCGCTTTGATCTGACGGCCAAGCGTGGGCTGGCTTGCCTTCAAACTCCGCGCGGCCGCTGAAAGACTGCCCGTTTCAGCCACGGCAAGGAAGGCCTGCACGAGGGACCAGTCGAGGGTATTTAGGGAATCACTCATTCATAAATGAATACATGATCTGCGATTTTCGGCAATTCCTATTCTAATAGGCATAGCCCATCTTATCGCAATAACACACCAAGAGGGCAAACCATGACACAGACCGTTTTGATTCTAGGGGCGACTGGCAAGATCGGTAGCCACGCCGCTCAAGCCTTTATGAACGCCGGTTGGACCGTGCGCCGCTATGATCGCGGATCGGATATGACGCAGGCGGCGATGGGCGCGGATGTGATCGTGAACGGGCTAAACCCGCCCGCCTATCATGACTGGGAAAACACGATTCCCGCGATAACGCAGCAGGTCGTTGCAGCGGCCAAAGCCAGCGGTGCGACCGTGGTTATCCCCGGCAATGTCTATAACTTTGGCGCCGAGGGAGGCGAGTTGAACGAAGACACACCGCAGGCACCTGTGACCCGCAAAGGCCGCGTCCGTGTCGAAATGGAACAGAGCTTTGCAGCGTCAGGTGTGCAAACGATTGTGTTGCGCGCGGGCAGTTTCATTGACCCGATGCGAAACGGCGACGCCATGTCGATGATGATGCTGCGTGATGTACGCAAACCGAAACTGACTGCGATGGGGCCGTCCGATGTGTTGCACGCCTATTGCTACCTGCCCGATTGGGCGCGTGCCGCGGTTGCGCTCGCGGAAATGCGCGCAGAATTAACCAATTTTGAAGACGTCCCGTTTCCTGGCCATGCCTTTAGCATCAACGATTTCAAGGCGGTTCTTGATGACGCCACGGGCAAAACCTACAGGGTGTCTGCCTTTCCGTGGTGGGTGTTTACAGTGCTATCGCCGGTCTGGGAACTGGCGCGTGAAATGCGCGAGATGCACTATCTTTGGAACATGTCACATTGGATCGGTGCGGCGAAGTTCGACCGTCTGTTGCCCGATTTTCCCGCGACCGATGCGCGTGATGCGATGCTTGCCGGCCTACCCGCCGACGTCCACCCAGACAAGACGGTGCGCACCAGCGGCAAGCCCGTCGGCGCCCAATAGCACCGCGGCCGGATCATCGGCAGCGGGCCAAAACACACCCGCATCTGTGACCTGCCAATCGAAAGAGGGGATCACATAACTGACGCGCAGATTGCCGGGCCCATCGGCTGGCCAATCGACCGTATCAAACGCTGGGTCGCCGCGATGCGCCGCGTCAGCATCTGGCATCGCACCACGGCTGGCTGGCTGGGGGTCTTGCAGGCGCGAGTCAGACAATAAGGCCGCCATGGCTTCGCTGAAACCTTGGCCGTCATTTGGGTCTAGATTCGCGTTACCTACCACAATGAAATGCCCGTCAGGCGGGTCGCTCCAGACCCCATCGAGGAACAACTGCCAGAACCGGGTTTCGTCACGGTTGCGCAGCCCGTTGCGATCTTCGGGACCATCAAAGACGGGTGGCGTGGCACTATAGGCCATCAACACAATCGGCCGTCCTTCGTCCGGCAGCACCGGCAAAACCCAATGCCCCGTTTCAGACAAGCGCTGTATCGCGCTGATTTCGGCGGTCATCGGCGGCATTGTCGCGCCAGACAGATCACGCCACAACAGGTCGGAAAAGTCGCGCGTCTGATCTGTATCAAACGGGAAGCGCGACACGACTGCCATACCGCCATCCCCGGCGAAACGCCCATACCCTTGGGAATCCCGCGCATCACCCAGACGACCATTTCCATCAAGGTCGAGGCCCGTAGACATGCCAGTATTTGGCCTGCGTGCAAAATGATGAGGCATCTCGTGGCCCGCCTGGGCAAGCGCCAGACTAAATGCGGCGAGAGCAGCGCCACCATGATCAAAGTCGAAATCAGTCAACACCAGAATGTCAGGCGCATTCTGCACGATAACCGCAATAATCGCCGCGATTTGCGGGTCTTCGGCTTTGGTTATGTCGCGCAACAGAAGCCCCGGACCATCGCGGCTAAGTGGTGCAGCGAAGGTGGCAATGCGATAGGTGTCAGCCATCGCGGGCAAGGGCAATCCGGACCCGATCAGCAGTATCAGGCTGGCAATGCACCGCCAGATTTGGACACGGCATAGGCGCGTGCGCGCTGATCGACGATCATCTGCGCGACACGCATCATTGCGATCCCGCGCATAATCAGACTGGCCGGAAGAAATGCCCATGCGGTCATCGTCCAGATAAGGGTGTGATCATTGGCGAGGCTTACCGGATTGAACATGTCTGCTGCCAGTTTCACGA
>JBLHNX010000218.1:0-4943 GCA_047622125.1 Paracoccaceae bacterium
CGGCTTGGCGTTCCTCAAGCACGGCGGCTTTTTCGGTCGGCAACACGCCTGCGCGCCAGTTTTCAATGCCAAGATCATTTGCAAGCCTGCGGACAGGTTCCTGCGCATCACCGGACAAAAGCATGATCGAAACGCCGCGTTTGCGCAGAGCATCCATAAGATCGTGCGCGCCTTCGCGCAGGGTATCGACAAATGCGAACGACACAGGTGCGGTGCCTTCAATCGCGAATTGGGTCGCGCTGGACTCGTCGTTGCCACTGACCCACACAGCGCGGCCAAGCCGGACAACCTTGCCGTTCAGCTTTCCTTGGACGCCAAGGCCGGGGTGTTCGACGATATCGCTTACTGCGACATCCGGCAGGCCACGTCCACGCGCCGCCGCAACGATGGCGGCGGACCGCGGGTGCGAGGATGCATCGGCAAGTGCGGTGGCAATCGCAAACGCTTGTTCAGGGATCGTGTCAGGATCAAGCAGTTCCGGCGTGCCTTTTGTCAGTGTGCCGGTCTTGTCAAAGATGACTTCGTCCACTTCAGCCAGCCGTTCAAGCGCCGTCGCATGTTTGACCAGAAGCCCGTTGCTGAACATCCGCCCTGACGCCACAGTAGACACCGCAGGCACAGCAAGACCCAGCGCACAGGGGCAGGTGATGATCAGCACGGCCACAGCGATATTTAGCGCAACGCGCACGTCCCCGCCCGTCAGCCACAGCCACAGGAGAAAGGCCGCAAGCGCCAACAAATGTACCGCGGGTGCATAGATGCGCGCGGCACGATCAGCGAGTGAGTTATATTTGGACTTCGCCTCTTCGGCGACGGACACCATATCGGCAAGACTGTGCAGTAGCGTGTCTTGGCCAACGGCGTCGGCACGTACCAACAGCGGGCCTGTCAGGTTCACTTCGCCCGCGCGCACCGCTGCACCAATCGTCACGGCGACGGGATCGGTTTCACCAGTCAGGAAAGCGCGATCAAGTTCGCTTGCGCCTTCGGACACGGTGCCGTCAACGGGGACGCGCCCGCCAGGACGCACCATCAGAGTGTCACCGACGGCAATGGCCGTTAGCGCCACGGTTTCGGCCACGCCGTTTACCATGCGCAAGGCAGTAGGCGATTCAAGGGCGGCCAGTTCCGCCGCCGCTGATCGTGCCACGGTGCGCATCTTTTGATCCAGATAACGCCCCGCCAGCAGGAAAAATGTCAGCGATAGTGCGGCATCGAAATAGGCGTGTTCGCCATGGTTTATCGTTTCAAACAGCGACATGCCTGACGCCAGTAAGATTGCCAGTGAAATTGGCACGTCCATGTTCAGGCGATACGCCTTGAGGGCCGACCAAGCATTCCAAAAGAACGGCTGCGCAGAAAAGGCGATTGTCGGCAGGGCGATCATCGCGGAAATCCAGTGGAACAGGTCGCGGGTGGCATCGGTTGCCCCCGACCAGACCGCCACGGACAACAGCATCACGTTCATCATCGCAAAGCCAGATACGCCAAGGCGCATCAGCAAATCACGCGCTGCAAGATCGCTTGTGCCCGCCGATAAGGTGGCGCTGTCTAATGGCTGTGCTTCGAACCCCATCGCAGACAAGGCCGCCGTCAAATCTGCCGCCTCAAGCCCCTCGGCTACATGCACGGTCGCACGCTTGCGGGTCAAGTTCACCCGCACATCGTTGACGCCCTCAAGCGACATCAATCCGCGTTCGACACCCGATATGCAGCCCGCACAATGGATCGACGGCAACGATAGCTGAATCTCGGTGCCAATCGTCTCGGCCCGCTTAAGGGCGCGTGCACTCATCACAGGTGCCGCAAGGCATCCGGGACAGGCGGCAGCACCGGGGGTTTCGCTGCTTGTCATCGCGCCCCCTAGCGTTCGACCAGAACGACGACGCGCTGGCGAAAGATCGTGCCATCTGCGGCTATTGCTTCAAAACGCAGGTTCCAGTTGCCAGCGGCCGTGACGACAGGTGCGCGATAGACTGCGCCGTCAAACACGAAAGCCGGGATCTGGTCGTCGCGCACGCTTGTGGCGCGTCCGAATGTGCCGGTCACATCGGCAACCTGCACCGGATCGCCATCGACGTTCGTGATCGTCAGTTGCAGTTCTTCCTCGTGGACTTCGGCATCAATTGACCAACCAAGTGCTTCTTGGGCGGCGCGGTCGTCGTCAAAGTACTGGCTGGCGACATAGGAATTCGCCACCTCAAGGCCAGGAAAAGTCCTTACCGCCGAGTAGGCAAGAAACAGATTGACGGAAATGATGACCCCAAACGCCGAGGCCATCATGTAGAAAACCTTGCGGCCAGTAATCGGAGCCATGATCAGTTCCCCTTTCCGTTAAAGATTGTATCCTGATGGGACCGATCGCCACTTTCAAGGTCTTCGACCCAGAAACGGATATCTGTGCGTTCGGCTGCGGAGGCTGCTTCATCACGGCCTGCCATCACATAAACGCGGACCAGCGTGGTTTCGTCTGCCGCGACGGTAACGATAGTGTCAGAAGCTTCTTCGCCTTCCACTTCAACAAGCAGCACGGCATCGGATGTTGCGGTAATCTCGAATTCGCGCATATCACCATACATGTTGCGCAGGCGAATGTCGTAGGCATTGCGAATACTACCGTCAGACAGGGTTACGAACTGCGGATTGCGCACTGGCGCGACCGTCATGTCGATCTCGGACCGGATGAACAGCGCGAATAGCAGGCCAAAGCCGACCAACGACCACAGGACCGTATAAAGGATCGTGCGAGGCCGGAAGACGTGTTTCCAAACGGGCAACGGCGCGCCGCCAGCGCGTTCGACAGGCTCGTCCTTGAGGGCAAAGTAGTCGACCAATCCGCGTGGCTTGCCGGTCTTGGCCATGATGTCATCACAGGCGTCGATACAAAGACCACAGGTGATACATTCCATCTGCTGGCCGTCACGGATGTCGATCCCCATCGGACAGACGTTCACGCATGCCATGCAGTCAATGCAATCGCCCATCGGTTCGCCTGATTGCACGGCGTCGGAGTGCTTGCGGGGTTCACCGCGCCATTCGCGATAACCGATTGTGATGGTGTCTTCGTCCATCATCGCGGCCTGAATACGTGGCCAAGGGCAGGCATAGATGCAAACCTGTTCGCGCGCGATCCCACCGAAAAAGACGGTCGCCAACGCAAGAATAGCCATGGTTGTGTAGGCTGCGGGATGCGCGGTGCCATTGAACAAACCGACTGCAAGCGTTGGGGCGTCGGTGAAGTAGAACACCCATGCGCCACCAGTCGCGAGGCCAATGATCACCCAGATGAACCATTTTGACAGCCGTAGCCGCCATTTTTTGAGATCCCACTTTGATTTCCACAAACGGACCCGCGCATTGCGGTCACCTTCAAGCCAGCGCTCGGTCGCGATGAAAAGATCGGTCCAAACGGTCTGCGGGCAGGTATATCCGCACCAGACGCGGCCCAGTGCCGATGTGAACAAGAACAGACCCAGACCGGCCATAATCAAAAGGCCGGCGATGAAGTAAAATTCATGCGGCCAAATCTCGATCCAGAAGAAAAAGAACCGGCGATTCGCAAGATCAATCAATACGGCCTGATCAGGCAAGGCAGGCCCACGGTCCCAGCGAATCCATGGAGTGATATAATAGACCCCAAGCGTGGCCAACATGATCAGCCATTTCAATGAACGAAACGTCCCCTTCACCTTGCGGGGAAAGACGGGTTCGCGTGCTTCGTATAGGGAAGGTGGGGTCTCTGAAGAGCTCATATCTGGGTATCCTGAAACATCTGTTCGCTGTGATGTATATGCGGCGACCCATGCTGCAACTGCATTGATATGGATCAAGAAGATATGTCGCATCCCCCGAAATCGAAATCTACCAAAGAAAAACCCCCGAAAGGCGAAAGCCTCTCGGGGGTTTGGGACCCTGCGTTAAGTGCGAACAGACCGCAGGGCCGTTATCTGTCAGGGCCGCTGCAAGGCCCGGGCAGAATTCTTATTCGCCGCCACCAAGCTGGTGAACATAAGCAGCTACCGCATTGATTTCGGCCTGATCAAGGCCGCTACCGACGCGATATTCGGCGGACCACGCGGGCATCACACCAAAGCGGGCATAACGGACCGTTTCAGTAATGGTGGCTTCGTCGCCGCCATAAAGCCAGATCGCATCCGTCAAGGTTGGCGCACCAAGGGCGTCCATGCCTTCACCGGCATCGCCATGACAGGCTGCGCAGTTGTCATAAAAGACGGTCGCGCCCAGTTCTGCCGCTGCGGCATCATGGTCTTGGCCGGAAATCGCGAGAACGTGATTGACCACGCCGGCGATTTCTTCGTTGGTCAAGATCTCGTCAAAGGCAGTCATTTCCGAATAGCGCGAGTCGAGCGACTGTTCGTTGCGCACACCGTGGGTCACCGTATAGGCGATGTCCTCGATTGTGCCGCCCCAAAGCCAGTCATCATCCAACAGGTTAGGAAAACCTGTCGTACCAGCCGCACCAGACCCGTGACATTGCGAACAGTTGGCGCGGAAGATTGCGCCGCCGCCGTTGACTGCAAAACCATGCAGTTCAGCGTCGTCCGTAATTGTGGTCAGATCAACTGCGGCAAGTTTGGCCATCAGTTCAGCGTTTGCGGCATCTACAGCGGCGATGTCTTCTGCCACTTCGGCGCGTGTCGAATAACCCAGCAAGCCAGGTGTTGCGCCTTTGATCATAGGCCATGCCGGATAGGCGATGGTGTATAGAATCGCCCAGACGATTGTCGCGTAAAGGCACCAGACCCACCACTTTGGAAGGGGGTTGTTGAATTCTTCAATCCCGTCCCAGCTGTGGCCAGTCGTTTCGACCTCGTCTTGCTTTTTGTTGTCTTGTTTCTTGCTCATGACTGACCCTCCGGGTCGCTAGTGCTGCTGTCAGCGGGGGCATCTTCGTGCCGGAAAGGCAAGTTCGCGGCGTCATT
>JBLHNX010000219.1:0-4924 GCA_047622125.1 Paracoccaceae bacterium
CGCCCAGCATGTCGTAGGAATAGGTAAAGCCCAATTCTTCCATGCCAGCGGCGCGTTTCATCGCCTTTGAAATATCTTCGCCCAGCACGAATTGCCGACCCATTTCGCGCATCGCGCGGGCGACTGCCGTGCGAATGACGGGCTCGCCCAAACGCTTGATCGCACGGCGCAGGGGTTGGGCCATGCCACGATCATCGTCCAACACGCGCCCCGTCAACATCAAGGCCCACGTCGAGGCATTGACCAGCGATGAGGCGGATTTCCCAAGGTGGGTGCCCCAATCACTTGGCGCAATCTTATCGTCGATCAGCGCGTCGATGGTATCGGCGTCGGGCACGCGCAGCAGGGCTTCGGCCAGACACATCAGCGCGATACCTTCATCAGTCGAAAGACCATATTCAGCCAAGAACACTTCCATTAGCCCCGGATCAGAACTGTCTCGGATGTCCTGCACCAGTTTGGTCCCGGTCGCGCTGATACGGATCCGGTCAGCGTCGCTTAGGTTTGCCTCGGTGCGCAAGCGCGCAAGAACAGGGGCTTCATCAGCATAGATCGCAGCGTCAATAGCGTGGCGCAGGGCATTTTGGGAATCGCGGGGCATGGCAGACCTCATTATATGATGACCTACCGTATCCGTTTGTGGCGGGGCGGTTTGCCTGCTATTCATAACAACGCAGGTCAATTGGACTGAATTATGGAGGCTATGATGCCCGAACGGTTTTCCGAGATGGATAGCTTTGATCGCAAGATTTTGGACGTCATGGCGATTGAGGGGCGGATAAGTGTAACGGAACTTGCGCGCCGGATCGGGTTGTCCAAATCCCCGACCCAGGCCCGACTAAAACGGCTTGAAGATAACGGTGTTATCCGTGGCTACCGCGCGTTGTTTGATCCCATTCGTTTGGGCCGTGATCATGTCGCGTTCGTCGAGGTAAAGCTAAGCGATACACGCGAAACCGCACTGGCTGCGTTCAATGCCGCCGTCACCCGCGTGCCCGAGATCGAACAGTGCCACCTGATTGCTGGATCGTTCGACTACCTGCTTAAGGTGCGCACATCGAGCATGTCATCTTACCGTCTTGTTCTAGCTGAGAAAATTTCGACACTGCCGCATGTGGCCAATACCTCGACCTATGTGGCGATGCAGGCCGTCAAAGAAGAGGGCGTCGTGCCGGTGACAAATACATTGGCACGGTGATTGCGCGGTGACCGCACGGCTGTGACGCGGCCGCAGCGCCGTTCATCGCCGCCCCTTGGTCCCGACCTTGTGGTTATCGCAACGCAGATTGCCGCACGGACCACAGGGGCGCGATATCTGACTTTACCCCGCCACAAGTTTGGCTATGGTCGCGCCACCGCGTGCCCGCGTGGTGGAATGGTAGACACTGGAGACTTAAAATCTCTTGGCCTCACGGCCGTGCCGGTTCGAGTCCGGCCGCGGGCACCAGAAAATAACGTTTTTAAACAGTAGGTTGTGACGTTTTTTTTTATTGAGCCCGCCCAGCTGTCCAATTTCCGCCTTTGGTGGTGTAGGCACGTTGTAGGCAGCGAATAACTCGAAGGTGCGTAAGATTGTCACAGCAGGTACTTCCGATCGAAGTAGAGTGCCCAACTCGTCGACAGGAAAATAGTTGCTCGCCCAAATATTGTGACCAATTCTTGTGCGTCGCGACTTCGCGGCAGCTGAATTCGTCTGCTCGGTCAAATGGACCTACACCGCCTTTGTGCAATTGATTGCACGTTATCAGTAGCGGCCCTCAGGAGCCATTCACGGACCCACCCGTCGCCGCAGTGCAGCTTCACCAGACCAGCCATTCATGCATCGCGCAGCATTTTGTCGGCCTGATCGTCGGTGTGCCGGACCAAACCGCCGTTGCGCTCAGTTTTCCGAATGTCCGATTATCTGCGGTATGCTGCATCATCACCTCAGCCTGGTAGAGAATTCATCGACAAAAGAACGCGAACCAAGGCGTGCTGGCTTGATACACCGGTCTTGTCGTATATGCGCGATAGATGCGTTCTGGCTGTATTGATGCTGATCCCCAACGAAGCGGCGATGTCTGTCAGACAGCACCCACCTGCAATCTCGGAGGCAAGGCGGCTCTGTGTCGCGGATAAGGCAAATACCTCACTTGCCGCGTTGATCTTGGACTTAATGAACTCCGCATCGTTGAACGTGACATTGACCACGCCGTCCCTCACAAAAACCGTGCAATGGAGAGTCCCACCATCCTCTGCTTCACCCAGTATGCACGGGAAGTGGAAAGTGTTCCCGGATCGTGTGGTGTGGGACGTGTCAAAGAGGTGACGTAGGTCTGCTGCGCGCGATACTGCCTTCTTCAGAGCGGCATTGAAACGTCGATCCTTTGCATAAAGCCGACCACCGGTGATAGCGAGCCCTTCAAAATCACTCAGAGCACCAAGCGTTTCATTGGTCGCCCAAAGCACGCGGGCGGTTTCATCGACCTGAATGATGGGGCGTGCTTCGTCTCTGATTCGAAGCTTTGCGAAGCCTAGGTATACAATCAGCCAGCGGCCCGCGTGGCGTTCGAGAATACGAACCTGTTCAGCATCCGGCAGCGGATAGGGATCATCGGGCAAAGTCCGGCAATTGGACGTGAACGTGGCCCAAGCAATATCGCCGGACACTGTCACTGCGATATTGCTGTGGCCCTGGTCACTTGGCTCAGGTTCCGGGTTACCGGCCATGACTTTGCGCATGGCCGTTGCAACCTTCTCCCATCCCTTGTGGACAAGGACTCCCCGATCCGACCCGTAGGAAACCTCGCGGTTGCGGTCGTCCTGAACGAAGCATTCTGACCAGCGATCGAAGTCGCGCGCCATAAAGGCGGCAGTTTCCTCATGGATGACTGCGTGAATTGCAGCGACGTCTTCGTCTAGCACGGTCAACTGAATGTTCATTGGCTATTCCCCTTGGATCGAGTCTACCTCAGCACCCGATACTTTGCCAAATCCTTGCATCGGCTGGGTCCCGGGGCCAACGGCGTCAACCGAGCCGGTTGCGGTCGGCACCGATTTTGTTTGGGTTGGAAGTATTACCCGCCAGAACCTGATCTGTAGAAGCACCGCCGCAACGGACAGCCCGACGACCTGCCCCCACCAGATACCTGCGCCGCCCAGATCAAGCGCGAATGCAAGCACGTAAGAGGCCGGAACTCCCACGACCCAGTAACTCAACACTGCAAGAATCAACGGCACCCGCGTATCCTGAAGGCCACGCAGAAGGCTAAGCCCCATGAGTTGGCTTGCGTCCGCGAGTTGGAAGATGGCTGCCACGAACAGGAAGGTCGATGCGGCGGCAATTACCATTTCGCGCGCGGATTCGTCCGGGGCCATGAACAGTGAGATCAGAGGGTCTGGATAGACGATGAGCACGAACATCGTGATGCCCACCCAGATGTAGGCGATGAGCATCGCGGCGATCGCACCATCGCGTAGGGACGCCATGTCCTTGAGCCCAAGCGCTCGACCCACGCGTACGGTTGCTGCCTGGCTGACACCGAGATGGATCATGAATGTCGTTGCCGAGACCAATTGTGCAATTGCATGGGCAGTAAGCGATATGGTCCCGACCCAACCCATCATCAGCGTGCCGACACTGAACATGCCCATTTCAGCAAGCGACGTCAGTCCAATTGGGAGCCCGAGCCTGAACACCTTTCCGCCGACCTCCAAATTGTAATCCCAGATCCCGCTGAGGACCCGGTGATGACGGAATTTCCGCGTTGCGTATATGACGAGAAACGGAATTGAGATCGAATGGGTGATCACCGATGCGATAGCAGCCCCGCGAACCCCGAGTTCGGGCGCGCCGAGATTGCCGAAGATCAAGACCCAGTTCAGCCCAGCGTTCGCAACGGCCATAAGCAGCGTCGTCCAGAAGATGACCTGCGCCGTCTCCATCGCCGAGAGATAGGCGCGTAGCACCATTACGATCAGTGCCGGAAATATGCCCCAAGCTGCGATCTGTAGGTAGACCTGTGCGAGGCCAGCGTTTTCCGGCTCTTGTCCCAATGCCCGGAACAGGTCATCCGAGAGCAGCATGAGCGGGATCATCACCAAAGCGAAAACCATCGAAAGCCATAACGTTGCCACGACTATGCGACGTACCTTGTTTTCCTGGTCGGAAGCGCTTGTCTCTGCCACAAGCGGCATCGCGGCTGATGCAAAGCCGGACCCGACAAGGAATACCACGAAAAAGAGCGTGGAGCCCAAGATCATCCCGGCAAGCGATGTGACGTCGTACCAGCCAATCATCGCAGTGTCGGTAAGGGTGATTGCGAATTGGGCCAAGTGCCCACCGACTAAGGGCAATCCCAGCTTGAGCGTGGCGCCCATGTGCCAGGCGTATGAACGGGTCTGATTGGTCGGCATTCGAAACTTCCAGTTTGTGCAGAAAAATGATCGGACTTGAGAGGACGCTACACGTGTAGTGGGACTGATGTTGTCACGAGATCGGACCACAATACGAAGCGGGTTCAAAATCAAGTACGGCGAAGACGCGTTGACCCAGACCAGACATTGGAGAACGAAGCACAAAAGACGACTCTGGGCTCACAGCGGGCTTCCGCACCGCAGCACAAACACCTGATCCGTGACTGTTTGAATGTCGGCTCTCGCCGTTGACGCACTGTGGCAACTCGCGCTTGCAGCGAATGCACACTTTCCGCCCTTACCTACCAACCTGTCACTCAGTCCAGAAACCAACGCATCGGATCTGCCGCGTAAAGGCGAAGACTGTCGTCCCATGGGTGGATCCAATACTCATGGGTACGTTCGCCGGGGACGATGCCGTGTGTCGCGGCTGGAGGTAGTGCGCGGCCAATCAACCCGGTTTTCCAGAATGTCTGGCCGTCTGGCGTGGTGATCGTGTCGGGCATGTCTTCATTCTTCATGGTGTCAG
>JBLHNX010000220.1:0-4917 GCA_047622125.1 Paracoccaceae bacterium
TGAGCAGCTCGCGGATTTCCATCTCGACCAGCTCAAGCAGCTCGTCGTCGTCAACCTGATCGACCTTGTTCATGTAAACGACCATGTAAGGGATGCCCACCTGACGGCCAAGCAAGATGTGCTCGCGCGTTTGTGGCATTGGGCCGTCGGCCGCGTTCACAACCAGGATCGCGCCGTCCATTTGCGCCGCACCGGTGATCATGTTCTTCACATAGTCGGCGTGGCCGGGGCAGTCGACGTGGGCGTAGTGACGCGCTTCGGTCTCATACTCAACGTGCGCCGTCGAGATTGTGATCCCGCGGGCCTTCTCTTCGGGCGCGCCATCAATCTGGTCATACGCCTGAAAATCACCGAAATACTTCGTGATCGCTGCCGTCAACGTCGTCTTGCCGTGGTCAACGTGACCAATCGTGCCGATGTTCACGTGCGGTTTGGTACGTGCAAACTTTTCCTTAGCCATAATCCTAGGCGCCTTATTGGTTAGGGGGGCCAACACTGACCCCGTTCAACATCGCGGGCGATGTATTGCCAATAGCGCGGGAAATCAAGCGTCAG
Organism: Paracoccaceae bacterium; assembly: GCA_047622125.1. GTDB lineage: Bacteria > Pseudomonadota > Alphaproteobacteria > Rhodobacterales > Rhodobacteraceae > SW4. The sequence continues at coordinate 556 of JBLHNX010000220.1, forward strand.
TTCGTCAGAGGCGCGTCATCTTCCAACGTTTGTTCCGGCAAGATCGCGTCGGGGTTATCGACCAGCACATTGCCGGTCACAATCGTCGCGTCATCGGCCAGCACTTCATCGGCTCCACCAAACCACTCGCCGTTTTCACGCATCGTGCGTTCGATCGCGCGGGCAGCATTAAAGGACAATGCCTCAAGCTGCTCTTCGCGGCTTTTGGACAGGCCAGACCCGATAAGCGGGACATTGCAACATGCCTCAAAGATCGTCAGTTGGATCGGTTCTTCGTTCAGCTTGGTCTGGGTTGCGTCCTCGTAGAACGTTACGCCGATGGCCAGGACGGATTTTGGCGTATAGACCAGCGGAAGACCGGGTTGGGCAAGAACGAAGCCATCGACAGAAACGGCGATGTGATAGAACTTGTCGCCCTCAAAGCGGCTAAAGCGTTCAGCCACGGCCTGTTCGACAGATGCGATCCATTCTTCAGGCGTTGCTTCGCGTGAAAACGGACCCTGTTGCGGATGCGGCGCCACAACAACGTTAAAACCAAGCCGGAAGTCCCCCAGCGGCTCGGGCGGCAGCGACAAGTCATCGCGCGCGCAGGCTGTCAGGACGGCAAAGCTGGTTAGCAATACGAGCAAACGGATCATGAGATTCCCCCTTGGTTTCCACATGGCTATCTCAGCAATGCCCCGAAAGGCAATGTGGGCATTGCTGACAACGTCACATCGAGACCACATCGGGGGTGCCCGATGAGCGGGTATCTCTGATCTGACAAAAACAGCCAGCATCTATTTCGGATTACACCAATGGCTCTCAAAACCTCGCACCGCGTTTGGACTTCACCTGTCATCGGGGCTTTCGACTGGGATTCCAGTGGCTGGGATGGCGCAAACCATGCAGCGGCGCAGGCCGAACTGGCCGGATTGCGAATCTAGTAATGTTGCCTGTTATTGCCAATGTCCTGACGCAGGCAGAAGCGACTGCCATGAGCGACCTCGTCGACGATCTGACGTTTGTTGACGGGCGTGCCATGGCGGGACACAAGCCTCGGCGCGCAAATCGAACGCGCAAGCCGCTCCTTCACCGGAACGGGATGCCAACGAAGATGGTGCACTTGAAATCGAAGACACAGCAGGCACCCGCGATATTCGTCTGAATGCGGGTGATCTGGTGCTTTATCCATCAATGATGCTGCACCGCGTTACGCCTGTCACGCACGGTAAACGGCTTGCCGTTGTTGGCTGGGTCGCAAGCTTGATTCGTGACGTTGGCGCACGCAAAATCCTGTTCGGTCTGGATCAGGCGATCGCCGCAAGCGTGGATTCAACCGTCGTTGATCGGCTAGGCAAGGTGCGTAGCTATCTGCTGCGGCGTTGGGCTGGGCGTTAGTATTTAGGTGAAACGGTTATCGCGCGGGAATCCGCGTGGCGCCATACGCCCCGCACTTGCCCGTTTCGCGATCCATTCGGCCAGCTCATCGCCTTCAACTGTGCGGGTGCGCCCCGCAGGATCAAGCCAGTTGAGCCCACCTGCCAGCACGAACGTCTTGGCGTCCGACAGCCCACCATCTTTGTATTTTTGCAAACGCACGCCCTTGCCACGGCCCATTTCCGGCAATTCATCCAAGGGGAACACCAGCACTTTGCGGTTTTCACCGACGCAGGCCAGATGATCGCCGTTGACAGGCGCGCAGACCAAGGCGCGCGTCGTGTCCCTGACGTTCAACACCTGTTTGCCAGCGCGGGTTTGCGCGATGACGTCGTCTTCGGGCACCACGAAACCGTCACCTGCAGTCGAGGCAACAAGCAATTTGCGCGCGGGTTGGTGAATAAACAGCGTCACGATCTCTGCCTCGTTGGGCAGATCGATCATCAAACGCAGGGGCTCACCCATGCCACGCCCACCGGGTAGATTGGCAGCACTCATCGTGTAAAAACGACCGTTGCTGCCGAACACCAGCAGGCGGTCGGTGGTATGGGCATGAAACACAAAGCGGGTCTCGTCGCCGTCTTTGAACTTCAGTTCGCGGGCAAGATCAATGTGGCCAGTCATCGCGCGAATCCAGCCCATTTTCGAGCAGACGACCGTGATTGGCTCTTTGTCGATCATCGCCTCAAGCGGCACATCTTCGACCTCGCCAGCGACGGCAAATGTGGAGCGGCGCGCACCACCGGCACTGTCACGGCCAAACTGTTTGCGGGTTTCGCGGAGTTGCTCGGAAATCTTTGCCCACTGCAGATCATCAGAATCCAGCAAATCCTCCAGCCCTACGCGTTCCAGCATCAAGGCGTCACGCTCGCGGACCAGTTCCAACTCCTCAAGGCGACGCAGACTACGCAGACGCATGTTAAGGATGGCTTCGGCCTGCACATCGGAGAGGCCCGGTTCTTCACCTTCGGGCAGGCGCGCGGGCGACACATAATCGGCCTCGTCGCGGGCGCGGACATGGTCCTTGCCCCAGTCTTCGTGCATCAGCGCGGCTTTTGGGTCATCGTCATAGCGGATAATGTCGATCACCCGATCAAGGTTCAGGAAGGCAACGATAAAGCCCTCCAACACCTCTAGCCGGTGATCAATTTTCGCCATGCGGTGCTGGCTGCGACGGATCAAGACATCGCGGCGATGATCAAGGAAGGCTCGCAGAACTTCCTTGAGGCTACAGACCTGCGGCGTCAGCCCGTCGATCAGCACGTTCATATTCAGGCTGAACCGCGTTTCCAGATCGGAATTGCGATAGAGCATCCCCATCAGCACTTCGGGATCGACGTTTTTCGATCGCGGCTCAAGCACGACGCGAATGTCTTCGGCGGACTCGTCTCGCACATCTGCAAGGATCGGAACCTTCTTGGTCTGGATTACTTCGGCCAGCTTTTCGATCAGTTTGGACTTTTGCACCTGATAGGGGATTTCAGTGACAATAATCTGCCACTGGCCACGGCCAAGGTCTTCAACCTCCCAGCGGCAACGTAGGCGAAAGCCGCCCTTGCCGGTGCGATAGGCCTCAAGGATGTTTTCACGCGGCTCGACGATCACGCCACCGGTCGGAAAATCAGGTCCGGGGATATATTCAACCAGCGTTTCGTCACGCGCGTTAGGTGACTTGATCAGATGCAGGCAAGCGTCGATCAATTCGTGCAGGTTATGAGGCGGAATGTTCGTGGCCATGCCCACAGCAATGCCGCTGGACCCGTTCGCCAACAGATTCGGAAAGGCGGCGGGTAGGACAATAGGTTCTTCCAGACGTCCGTCATAGTTGGGGCGGAAATCAACGGCATTTTCGGCCATGCCTTCCAGCAGTGCCTCGGCGGCGGCGGTCATACGTGCTTCGGTGTAACGGCTGGCGGCGGGGTTATCGCCGTCGATATTGCCGAAATTCCCCTGCCCGTGAACCAGCGGATAGCGCACGTTGAAATCCTGCGCCAATCTCGCCATTGCATCATAGATCGCCATATCACCATGGGGATGGAAGTCGCCCATGGTGTCGCCGCTGATCTTGGCAGATTTCAGAAAACCGCCCGTTGCGGTCAATTTGAGCCGCGACATTGCAAACAGAATCCGACGATGAACAGGCTTGAGCCCGTCCCGCGCATCGGGCAACGCACGGTTCATAATCGTGGATAGCGCATAGGTCAGGTACCGCTCGCCAATCGCGCGGCGCAACGGTTCTGTCAGATCGGTATCACCGATCTTGGGGTCATCCACGTCATTATTCATAGATGCTGTGTAGCTTTGGACAAATGGGGCGTAAAGCACACAAAGGGGGAACGACGTGAAACTTTTCCCTGCCCGCTTTTGAAGCGCTAATGTATTATGGCCGCACTGCCTGTGACTTTATCGAATCTCTGGGGGATTTGTTGTGACCCGTTTTGTTGTGCTGTCTTTGGGCTTTCTTGGCTGGGGCTTTTACGAATTGTCCGGTGGCGCTGACTTCGTGCCCGAAGTGGCCGCCGTTGCCAAAATCTCGGCACCTTCGCAAGTCGAGGAACCGGCACAGGTCGAGGAACTTGTCGCGCAGACACCCGTTGTCAAAGAACCAACCGCAGAATCCGTGTCGCGCGCCGACTCCGAGATGCTATTGAGCGTTGCCGCATCCTTTGAACCTGAAACCGTGGATGAGCCCGAGATTGTTGAAGTCATTGTTTCCCCTCCTGTGGTGCCAGATAGTCGAACCGTTGCCGCGGCGCGTGTAAATATGCGCAGCGGACCAAGCACCGATTATGCTGTGCTGGCGACTCTGCCACGTGGAACCAAAGCCGAAGTCCTTGAGGTTAACCTCGACGGTTGGGCCCGCGTGCTGATTTTTCAAACCGGCGAAGAAGGCTGGATGGCTGAACGTCTGCTTTCTGACAGCTAGGCCCTTGCCTGCGCCGC
>JBLHNX010000221.1:0-4902 GCA_047622125.1 Paracoccaceae bacterium
CGCAAGCTGCGCTGCAAGGCGTTCGGGCGCGCGACTGACAGGTGCAAACATATCGGCCAGCCGATATCGTTCGTAATAGGCCGCGCGTGTTTCCGTGAGCGACGACACAAGCCCTGTCATCATCACCAACATCAACACACCAACGCCAATCACCGCGCCGATTGCCGTCGCCTGCCCCTTCATGCGCCATAAATCGCGCAGGAGCTTATGATCAAGTGGACTCACCACTCGATCTCGGATGGGGAGATTTTCTTTTTGTTTACAGTTATTTCGCGGATATTACCGTCTGCAAAATGGATCACGCGGTCAGCCATACCTGCGGTATTGGCATTATGCGTGACCATCATAACGGTCGAGCCCAGTTCGACATTCACATCGTGTAAAACCTGCAGCACAGCGCGACCTGTCTTGCTATCCAGCGCGCCTGTCGGTTCGTCGCAAAACAACACGTCGGGGCGTTTGGCAATCGCGCGGGCAATCGCAACGCGCTGCTGTTCACCACCCGAAAGCTGGGCGGGAAAGTGATCGACCCGTTCGCGCAAACCTACCAGTGCCAATGCTTCGTCGGGATCCATCGGATTATTGGCGATCTCTGTCACCAGCTCGACGTTTTCACGCGCTGTCAGGCTGGGCATCAGATTGTAGAACTGAAACACAAACCCCACGTGATTGCGTCTGTACCGGGTCAGCTGCGCGTCGCTCATATCGCTAAGGCACTGATCGCGAAAATGCGCAGTGCCTTGCGTGCCGCGATCCAACCCGCCGACGATATTGAGCAGGGTCGATTTTCCCGACCCCGATGGGCCAAGCAGTACGATAATCTCACCCGCCGGAATTTCCAGATCAACCCCGCGCAGGGCATGCACAGCCGAATGACCCTCGCCGTAGACTTTGGTAAGCCCAGCCGTGCGGTAGGCAGGCGTTCCGGCGTCAGGTTTGGTCATGATCTGCCCTTTCACACGCGCCGGCACGCGCGCCGGAAAAAAATCCCCGTTTCGCCGCCATTATATTCCGCCCGAAGGCACAGAACAACCAAACCAGCGCACGACGCGGCGTCGACGGCACCGCTGCACATAGGCGGTATGCGCGATTTCCCATATACTTTTGCGCGCGCTGCCCCTATTGGCAGGCCTTTAATCCTGCATGACAAAGAAGCCGCCCGTGAAAAAGACTATTGCCGCCGCCCTTGAGACCCAAGGTTACCACACCCTGACCCCCGTCCAAGAGGCCGTCACCGCGCCCGAGTTGGGCGAGGCTGATCTGCTTGTCTCTGCGCAGACCGGCTCGGGTAAGACCGTAGGCTTTGGCCTTGCCATTGCGCCGACCCTTTTGGGCGAGGATGACAAATTTGGTGCAGCAGGCGCACCGCTGGCCCTGATCATCGCGCCAACGCGCGAATTGGCGCTTCAGGTGAAACGCGAATTCATTTGGCTCTATGGGCCTGCGGGCGCGGTTATCGCGTCCTGCGTCGGCGGTATGGATATGCGCGAAGAACGCCGCACCTTGGCGCGTGGGGCACATGTTGTTGTCGCCACGCCGGGCCGTCTGGTGGACCATATCAAGCGCGGCTCGATCGACATGGGATCGCTGCGCGCGGTTGTGTTGGACGAAGCGGACGAGATGCTTGATCTGGGGTTCCGCGAGGATCTTGAGTATATTCTTGGCGAGGCCCCCGAGAGCCGCCGCACCTTGATGTTTTCCGCGACCGTACCTGCTGCCATCGCCAAGCTGGCGAAGAATTTCCAGCGTGACGCCGTGCGCGTTGCCACGGTCACCGAAGGCGGCCAGCACGCCGATATCGACTACAAGGCCATGGCCGTTGCCCCGCGCGACGCCGAAAACGCAATCATCAACGTGCTGCGGTTTTACGATGCGCGCAATGCCATCGTGTTTTGCAACACCCGCGCCATGGTCGCGCGCCTGACGACCCGTTTTTCCAACCGTGGGTTCAGCGTTGTCGCCTTGTCGGGTGAATTGTCGCAGAATGAACGCACCCATGCCTTGCAATCTATGCGCGACGGACGTGCCCGCGTTTGCGTGGCGACCGATGTGGCTGCGCGCGGCATTGACCTTCCCGGTTTGGAACTGGTGGTTCATGCAGAACTGCCCAACAACTCGGACACGCTGTTGCACCGGTCCGGTCGCACAGGTCGCGCAGGCGCCAAAGGCACCTCGGCGCTGATCGTGCCTGTAAAAATGCGCGGCAAGGCCGAACGCCTGCTGCGGTTCGCGAAACTGACGGCGGAATGGGGCGCACCGCCCTCTGCTACCGAAGTTCTGGCACGCGACGAAGAACGCCTGTTGGTCGATACCCCGTGGAACGACCCCGTAAGCGAAGACGACGAGGCGTTCGTCAACAAGCTGGCGACGCAATTTAGCGCGCCCCAACTGGCCGCGGCATTCTTGCGTCTACACCGCGAACGCCAATCGGCCCCCGAAGAACTAAGCAATGCGGAAGACACCGCCAAGCCACGCCCGCGCGAGGCATTTGGCCCATCGGTCTGGTTTTCGGTCAATGTGGGCCGCGACAAGAACGCCGAGGCCCGCTGGCTGCTTCCGCTGCTGTGTAAGGCAGGCGGGATCAGCAAGGACGACATCGGTGCGATCCGGATCCAACAAGATCAGAGCTATGTGGAAATCCTGAAATCCAGCGTTGACGGCTTTTTGGGCCGTGTCGGCAACGGCATGGAACTTGAGGCTGGAACCAGCATCACGCAATTGGCGCAAGCGCCCGTACTGTCCGGCCCACCGCCACGCAAAAGCGGTGGCGGCGGCAAGCCTGACTACAAGGCGCGCGACGATGATCGTGGCCCGCGCCCGAAACCGGAACGTGCACCCAAAAAAGACCACGGCGATGCTGTGGCTGACTGGAAGCCAAAGGCCGACAAGCCGGCGGGCGCGCCCTATAAAGGCAAATCTGACGATAAACCCCGCAGTAAACCCAAGGGCGGCTTTGAGGGCAAACCGGCAGGCAAGCCAAAATCGAATTACGAGGGTAAGCCGAAGTCGAATTACGAGGGCAAGCCAAAAGGCAAGTTCGGCGGCAAGCCAGAGGGCAAATTTGGCGGCAAGCCCGCTGGAAAAAGCGCGCCACGCGCGGCCGACGCAGCCCCCGCCAAACGCCAGTTTGATGGCGCCAGCGATCCTTCCAAGCGTTTTACCCCTCCGGGTGCAAAACCCAAAAGCGGCAAGCCCCATGCGGCCAAAGGTGGCCCAAAAGGCAAAGGCGCGCCAAAAGGTGGCGGTGGCTTTCCCAAACGCGGCAATTAGGGCGGCTTAGATCGGTTCGATCAGATCAGCGCCGCTCGCACGGTTTGAATTCACCTTTGGATCAACCCGATAAAACTCCAGCATATCTTCGGGCGCGGCCGTCATTAGACGCGCCGCGCCTTTGCCTGCCTCACCCAGCCACAAGGCCCAATCTGCAGGCTCCACCACGACCGGCATCCGATGATGGATGCTGCCCACGGCCGCATTCGCACCCGTGGTGACAATTGCACAGGTTGTGAGCGGGTCTTCGCCTTTGTCCCACGTCTGCCAGATACCCGCAAAGACCAACGGTGTGCCGTCCTTTCGGATGATATACCATGGCAATCGCGCGCCCTCGGGCGTCTTGGTCCATTCGTAAAATCCGGTTGCAAGGATCAAACATCGCCGTTCGCGCGCCGCTGTGCGAAAGGCGGGCTTGTCAGCAATCGTTTCAGCCCGCGCATTGATTAACAGCGGACCATCATTGGGTTTTTTGTACCACTGCGGCACGAAACCCCAGCGCATGGGTCGCAGGTGGCGGGTGCCATCATCGCTCGTGACAGTATGAACCTGCACAGTTGGGCAAACGTTGTATTCGGGCACCTCTGGCAGGTCGTTGGCGGGGGTCGCCGCAAACATCTGCGCCATCGCGTCATGTGGCATCGTGATTGCCATACGTCCGCACATATCCGCCTCCAAGTTGCCTTGCATTTTCGCACCAATCCGGCCCTAAGTATCAAAAGCCAAACCAAAGGAGAATGCAATGAAAGCCCCAATTATCGCCGCCCTCGCCTGTTTCGCCACCAGTGCCATCGCCGATGGTGCGGTTGACATTTATCAAGGGAATTTCCTTGGGGCCTATGCGCTAACCGCGACTTGCGCGGGCCAAGAGCTTCAGGTTGACCTAATGGCGAACCGCGTCGCATTTGGCGAAACAAGCTGCACGATTTCGCAAGTTCTGACCGATGGTGTCGGCGTTATTCTTGATCTTGCGACCTGCAATGCCGAAGGCGAGCCGACCGATGATCACCGCGTGACCTTAACCCTGTCGGAGACTGGCGGGCTAACCTATGACAGCGCGGCAACAGGCACGACTGAGCTGCTGCGCTGCACCGACCGCTAAGTCAAAAGGCGCGAATACAGCAGCACATCCCAAGGGGTAAACGCGGCCTCGATTTGTGACCAGATGCCACCGAATGTGATTGGGTCCATGCCGGACGCGATGTCATTCAGGCTGCGTTTGCCGTTGATTCTGGCAATCAGCGGTACAGCAGATTTCGGCAGGGCAATGCGGATGGTTTCACCACCTGACTTGATTGAAAACGGCTTGCCCGTGCTGACGGCTTTGGCCAATTGCGCAGGCGTGGCAGCACGCAGATGTGGCACCAGCGATCGTTTGGCTGCCGATGCCACGGGTCGCACGGCCCCCGCCGGCACCGCGTAACCCAAATGCACTTTCATCGTGCCGTTGAGTTTTTCTGCAATGACCATGGCCTGCGCTGCGTCCGTCGTCGCTGGCACCTCCGCAAAGCGCGCCAGATCATAGCGCCCGGGCTGGCAGAAAGACGCCAGATCCCACCCCGCCCCTGTCAGTTCGTCCAGCAATTCACCCACGTCATAAGACCGGTCTTGGCTATGCAACAACAGGTCGTA
>JBLHNX010000222.1:0-4861 GCA_047622125.1 Paracoccaceae bacterium
TCGACCACATCTTTGCAGGTGACGCAGCCGAGCGCGCCCTAACCGCATGGGCACGCCGCAGCCGCTTTGCAGGCTCCAAGGATCGCGCAGCGGTGCGCGACCACGTCTTTAGTGCATTGCGGTGTCGGCGGTCGTTTGGCTGGTTGGGGGGCGGTGAAACCGGACGGGCGGCGATGTTAGGCCAACAACGCGCGCTAACTGTTGACCCTGCAACGCTTTTTACTGGCGAAGGTCACGCACCCGCGCCGCTTGGGCCGGACGATGGCGTCGGTCAATCATTGGACGCCGCACCGCAGGCCGTGCGCTGCGACATGCCCGACTGGTTGATGGAACGCCTAGCGGTCGATCTAGGTGATCAAGCCGAGGCGGCCTGCGAGATTCTGCGCCACCGTGCAGCAGTGCATTTGCGGGTCAATCTGACGCGAACGACCCGCGATGCGGCAGCCGATATGCTGCGCGACGAGGGGATCAAAACAGACCCGCTTGCTGACATTAAGACGGGCTTGCAAGTTACTGAAAATGAACGTCGTGTTGCGTTGTCAGCGCCCTATCTTGACGGTTTGGTCGAGCTTCAGGATGCCGCATCTCAGCAAGCCGTCGCACAGTGTGCCTTGCCATCAGGCGCGCGTGTTCTTGATTACTGCGCGGGTGGCGGTGGCAAGGCGCTGGCTTTTGCCGATCGCAGCGCAAAGGTATTTGCCCATGACATTGATCCCGCACGGATGCGCGACCTGCCCACACGCGCTGCGCGGGCAGGCGTTGAAATCACCTGTCTGGACACAGCAACACTGGCCCAAAACGCGCCGTTCGACGCGGTCTTTTGTGATGCGCCGTGTTCGGGCACCGGCACATGGCGTCGCGCGCCAGACGCCAAGTGGCGATTCACCCCTGAGCGGCTTGAAGAACTAACGCTGATACAGGACGATGTCCTTGATAAAGCGTCACTTTTGGTCGCCGCTGACGGGCAGTTGATCTATGCGACCTGTTCTTTGTTGGCCCAGGAAAACCGTGACCGAGTCGATGCGTTTTTGCGCCGCGCTGCTGCGTGGAAACTGGTTGATGAATTGATTCTTTTACCCACTGCAGCGCAAGACGGGTTCTACCTTGCAGTGATGCATCAGACCTAAAGTTCAACCATTGGTTGCAATGTCTGCGCGTTTCCTTAGATTTGAAGGCATCTTAAGCGCCATTTAATACTTCTGGGATGAAGTGGGGATGACGCGAATCGATGCAGGACAACCTGAGTGACGCAAATCGAGCTGACATCCCATGCCGCTGCAAGGCGCGACGGATTTACCGCCGCCCTTAAGGTGCCGATACTTGCCATGCTTGGCGCGACGGCCTTTGCTGCGTCATTCGTGCTGCTTGACACGATGGCGGTGCTTGGCGCGCAGGTGGCGGGGGCGACGCTGCTGGCTCTGGCAGCACTTTCAGCCGTGATGAATACGCGCAAGAAATCACACCACGATGTCATGGTGCGCACAGTGTCGGGGTTTGTTGAAAACGACACAACTCCCAGCTTTATGACCGACCCTGATGGTGAAATTACCTACAAGAACCCGGCGGCGTGCGAGCGGTTTCACGAACATGCTGTTGATACGCTTGGCCAAGCATTCATGGATCTGTTCGCCAACCCTGCCGCGGTGCTGTTTCGATTGCAAAGCAAGGCCCACGCGCTTGGTTCTGCGCGCGAGGATATCGTGACGCGGCGCGGGCACGTGCGTCTCACAGTGAACCAGATTGACGCGTCCGCCTACCTTTGGCGCCTTGAAGACCTTGGCGATAAGGCCAGCGGGGGGCGGGCCGCAGATGCGCTGAGCTTGCCGATGTTGACAGCAGGGCCATCGGGCACGGTCCTTTTCATGAACGAGGCGTTTCGTCGCCTGCTAGGCGGGCGGGCCAAATCGCTTGATAAGATATTTCCGCAATTGCCTTTGGTGTCTGGCAAATTGCATCGCGTCGAGGCCGCGAATGGCCCGATCCAAAGCCTTGTGGCGCTGGTCAGTGGGACCGGCGGGCGGTCCGAAGTTTATTTGTTGCCAAGCGAGGGGATCGAGAGTGTAAGCCTTGTCTCCCAAGTGGTGGCGACGGATTGGGACGCCATCGAAGAACTACCTGTCCCTCTTCTCAAGGTCGCGGCGACAGGCGAAATCATCGCATCAAACCGCGAAGCGCGCGTGTTGTTGCAAAAGCCGATCACCGATCATTCACGCCTGTCTGACCTTCTCGAAGGGTTGGGCCGCCCGATCATCGACTGGCTCCAAGAGGTGGCCGAGGGGCGCGGCAGTTTGGCCCCCCAGTTTCTGCGCGGCACGGGTGCGCAAAAAGATACCTTTGTGCAGGTGACGCTGAACCCTGCGGGAGATCGCGAAAGCGCGCATCTGATTGCCGTTCTTAATGATGTCACCGAATTGAAATCACTTGAGGCGCAATTTGTGCAAAGCCAGAAGATGCAGGCCATCGGCCAGCTGGCAGGTGGTGTTGCCCATGATTTCAACAACCTTTTGACGGCAATATCGGGCCATTGTGATCTGCTGTTGCTGCGTCATGATCAAGGCGATCAAGACTATAGCGACCTCGTTCAAATCCATCAAAACTCCAATCGGGCGGCATCGCTGGTCGCGCAATTGCTCGCGTTTTCGCGCAAACAGAACCTGCGCCCTGAAGTGTTCGATCTACGGGATACATTTTCCGAAATGGCCCATCTTTTGAACCGCTTGGTCGGGGAAAAAGTACGCCTTACGCTGGATCACGACCCTGGTTTATTGCCGATCCGTGCGGACAAACGCCAGTTGGAACAGGTCTTGATGAACCTCGTTGTCAATGCCCGAGATGCCTTGCCCCAAGGTGGCGATATACGGGTCGAAACAGAAAATGCGACCCTGTCAGTGCCCCTGAAACGGGATCGCGCAACAGTGCCGACGGGCAGCTATGTTGTGGTGCGGGTGATTGATGCAGGCACGGGTATCTCACCGGAAAGCATGCCCAAGATATTCGAGCCGTTCTACAGCACTAAACGCCCCGGCGAAGGAACGGGCCTTGGGTTATCAACGGCTTACGGCATCGTCAAACAGACAGGCGGCTTTATCTTTGCCGATAGCAAAGAGGGCGCGGGCACCACATTCAGCCTCTACTTTCCGAGCCATGAAAAACCGCTGGAAGCGCCCGTTCAAACGCCTGTTGTCGAAACGCCAGTGCCACAGGCTCGCGCCGAAGGTGTTGTGCTATTGGTCGAGGATGAAGCGCCAGTGCGGGCCTTTGCCAGCCGCGCACTTCGTCTGCGCGGCTACACTGTGCTCGAGGCGGATTGCGCCGAAAGTGCACTGCATATGTTGGCTGACCCCGATCTGAGGGTCGATATTTTTGTTACAGACGTGATTATGCCGGGCAAAGATGGCCCCACTTGGGTGCGCGAGGCTTTGACAGCGCGCCCCGATACCAAAGTCGTGTTTGTGTCTGGCTACGCCGAGGATGCGTTTGGTGAAAATCAGGCGCAAATCCCCAATTCTGTCTTTTTGCCAAAGCCATTCTCGCTAAATGATCTGACGTCAACCGTGTCACAACAACTTCAATAGCGCGCCACATGGTCGCTGTAAGGTAACCCCATGTGATTGCCCGCCGATAGTTGCCGTGGATGATTGCCATTCGTAATGACCCGCCGCGAGCCGGCGCCATCATGATACACCCGATGAGCATGCCCAACGGTGGTCGTGGCGGCTTTTCACCGATTGAAAACCAGTTAGGCTGCGTCTTGCAGGGCCACAAGATGGCAGGCTGAACCGGTCAAGGCTGCGTAGTCATCTTCGATCACATGCACGCCAAAGTTACCCATAAAGCCGGCGAACCGCCCCTTGTCGCGGAATGCCTCGGCAAAGCCGTAGTCTTGCAAATAAGGGGCAAAGGCTCGCGCAACACCGCCCACCAGATAAATCCCGCCAAAGGGGAGCTGAATAAGCGCAAGATTCCCTGCCACCGTCCCAAGGAGCCGCGTGAATAATTGGGCAGCTTCCACGGCACGCGGATCGGTGCCATTTGCACAGGCCAACATGATGTCTTGCGCCTTGGCCTCGCGCGGGTCCGCGGACTCGTGACCCAAAAACGCGTAGACCCGTTCCAATCCGCGCCCCGACAACACATCTTCGACCGCCGCAAACCCGTGCGCAGTCGACACAAATTCGCAAAGTGCAAGTTCGCGCGGCGTGCGGATCGGCAGGTTGGCATGGCCGCATTCCGATGGCGGCACAAGGCGTACCCCGTGGCCTTCAAACACGGGGGCCGCGTTAAACCCCGTGCCGACGCCAATCACCAGTTTGGCAGCGGCTGTTTCGGTTTCTGGCCCCGCAATGATCGTTCGGATGTTGGCGGTATCAAGGTGGCCAAGGGCATGCCCCTGCGCCTGCAAATCATTCAGGATCGCCACGGTTTCGCTTTTTGTAGCGCGCGCGAGGGTTTCTTTGTCAATTGCCCAGTCAAGGTTGGTCATGCTCGCGCGGCCATCGCGCACCGGCCCCGCAACAGCAACGCAAGCCGCCGATGGATCAACCCCGCCTTCATCGGCCACATATTGGCGCAGCACAGTTTCCAGCCCTGCAAAATCGACATTGCTGTAGCGCCGGATCGTGTCAGGTAAAACTTGGCGCCCATCTGCAAGGGCCACGCGCGTGTTCGTGCCACCAATATCGGCGACCAAGGAATAGGTGTTGGCAGGATGGGTCATGGGTATCTTTCTGATTTAGCGTGCCAATGCGGCCTTGAGCGCGTGATAAGAGCCTTTTGGCAGACGCTCAAGGGTGTCGAAATCCACATGCACAATGCCGAACCGCTTTTCATAGCCAAAGGCCCATTCATAGTTGTCCAGCAG
>JBLHNX010000223.1:0-4851 GCA_047622125.1 Paracoccaceae bacterium
GACAACCGATCCGTGGCAAGGGCATGAAGGGCGTGATGGGCGGGCACGCCAAGGACGCGGCGCAGGAACTTTGGGTCGGAATAGCCCGCAAGGAATGCGGTAAAGTTTTCAACGATACCAATGCGATACCCGTCATATTTTACGTGATCTACGGTGTCCCATGGCGCGATATCGCCGCCCTGCAGCACCCGCGCATAGGCCCCCGGCCGGGCGGCGGCATGAAACATCTTGACGCCTTGGCGATCACCGATGCGGGCGGCGAAGGTGACGCAGGGAATGCGTGGTGCGGTGATTTGCAGCGTAACATCGCCAATCACCAGCGTATCACCAAGGGCCAGATCGGCGCTGGCCAGCCCGTCAATCAACAGATTTTCACCAAAAAACCCTGCGCGAAGCGCGCGATCCAGATGATCCGCCCACCACGCGCGATCAACTTCGCCAAAGATGTAAACTGCTTGTTCGGGACCGCCGTGGTGCTTGCGATCAACGATCGTATCGCCTGCCAGCCCATTTGGGCCGATCGTCACACCACCCGCCTGCGGTGCTTTGAAATGCCCCGTCATGCCGGATTTCGCGACTATCGGTTGGGCTGTGCCAATACAGGCCGCCAGCACTTTCACCGTCCCAGCACCTTCATGCCGCGCGAGATACCTTCCAGCGTCATCGGCACCATCCGGTCGGCACCAAAAATATCGCGGATCATGGCAATGGATTGGGTATAGGGCCAATGGCGTTCGGGCAGGGGGTTGATCCACATATGCTGCGGCCAGTGATCGCGGGCGCGCTCCAGCCAGACCTGTCCCGCCTCGTCGTTCCAGTGTTCGTTTGCGCCACCGCGATAGGCGACCTCGTAGGGTGACATGCTGGCGTCACCCACAAATATGCATTTGTAATCAGATCCATAGGTGCGCAACACCTCCGATGTGGGGATCTTGGCGCTCCAGCGGCGACTGTTGTCGCGCCAGACCCCTTCGTAAAGGCAATTGTGAAAATAGAAGTATTCAAGGTGCTTGAATTCAGCCCGCGCGGCGCTGAATAATTCTTCGACCACGCGGATATGCGGATCCATCGACCCACCCACGTCCAAAAACAATAACACTTTTACCGCATTGCGCCGCTCGGGGCGGGTTTGCACATCAAGATAGCCGTGCTCAGCGGTGGCGCGGATTGTGCCGTCCAGATCAAGCTCGTCGTGGGCACCGTCGCGCGCCCAGTTGCGCAACCGTTTCAGCGCCACTTTGATATTGCGCGTGCCCAGTTCAACGGTGTCATCCAGATTGCGAAATTCGCGCTTGTCCCAGACTTTGACGGCGCGCTGATGGCGGCTTTCGTCTTGGCCGATGCGCACGCCTTCGGGGTTGTAGCCATAGGCCCCGAACGGCGACGTGCCCGCCGTGCCGACCCATTTGCTGCCCCCCTGATGGCGGCCCTTTTGTTCTTTCAGGCGTTCGCGCAGGGTCTCCATCAGCGCCTCAAAGCCGCCAAGTGCTGCGATCTCGGCCTTCTCTTCGGCACTCAGATGCTTCTCGGCCAGCTTTTCGAGCCAGTCTTGCGGGAGATCCACGGCATCCAGCACCTGATCGGCGCTGATGCTTTCTAACCCTGCGAAACTGGTGGCAAAGGCGCGGTCGAACTTGTCGATGTTACGCTCGTCCTTAACCATGATCGTGCGGGCAAGATAATAGAACGCCTCGGTGTCATAGGTCACAAGGCCCGCGCGCACCCCTTCGAGAAAGCCAAGATATTCGCGCAAGGAGACCGGAACGCCGCTGTCTCGCAGATTTTCGAAAAACGGCAGGAACATTACGTCACAGGTAACTACGTTCGACAAACACCAACGCGAACAGGCCAATCACACCACAGATCATGGCAAGGGCCGCGCCCCATTGTGCCATGTCAGCGCGTGTACCGCCGCGCCGCTTCGCCATGAGCGCCCCTAAAACTGCACCAATGACAATGCCGACAAGAGGGTAGATCATGAGGTTCAGCCTTATTTTGTGGGGTTCAGCCCTGCGATTTCACGCTGGCGTGCCCTGACGTTGCTATCAGAGCCAAATCCGTAGCGTGCCCATGCAAGACTGTCCAGTCGCACGGCCTCGGCTTCGCTATAACGGCCCGTCATTTCAAGGGCTTCGGCGCGAAACATCATCAGCGTGGCCAGAAGGGCGGCGTTCTGATGGGCGGACGCCACAGGAATGGCACCGTCGACGATTTGCAGAACGCTTTGGGCGTCGCCCGCCGCGAGCGCAAAAGCGGCGATTTGTACGGCAACATGTGCGGCATGGATTTGGGTTTGTGGGCTGCGGTCATAGGCGTTTTGCGCCTGCTGGAAAGATGCGAGCGCCAGTTCGGGATCGTTGTCTACCTGCAAGCGCCCATAGGCATAATGGGCGAATCCATTGCGCGCGCCGTCCCAGCGGAACGTTTGGGCAAGGTTGATCGCCTCGCGGGCGGCCTGACGGCGTCGATTCGGGGAAGCACCGCTGGACAGTGCGGTTTCCATCGCGTCAATCCAAGTGCGGGTCGTGTTATTGTGCGGGGCGGCGGGGCCGGTTTGCCCTGCCGGGTTCAGGCGGGCAAGAATTGCCGGAAGACGTGCGGCCACTTCGCCACGGGTCATGCCATTGCGCAATTCGTCTGCATAATAGGCGCGCAAGACCAGCATATCGAACCCGGTCAGCACCGCATGGATGTTGTCATCATTAAAGACGCTATCGGGCAGGCGATAAAGGTCGTTCAGTGGGCCAAGTGCCTGCGCCATTTCTTCGTGCAGGCAGTCGCGGATTTCTTGTGGGGCGACATCGGCGGGCACAAAAACGGCTGCGCGGTCGCGACGTACCAGCGTGGTCCAATCGACCTGCGGGGTGCGGCGCACGGCCTTGAATTCTTCCCATGACGATATGCGTGGTACAACGAAACAGGCGGCGCGTGGGACCGCGCGTTGCAATTCGTCGCGCGGCACGGCCTCGATGGTTATCGATGCGTCAGGCGCGCCAGTCAAAAAGATGTCGATCCCCGCTTCGCTGCGAAGACGCCCCAACAGGCTGCGCAAATCGGGCACAAGGCTACTTGGAACCGCGCCAATCACGCGGACCGATATCGGCCCGTCAAAGCGCGTCATCGCGGCGATCGGTCGCCCGCTTTCCATGCGGAATGACAGATCAAGGAAATCTTGGGCAATCGTGGCATTGGCTCTGGTCGGACCCGGCGGGCGGGCACTCGCAAAGCTGCGCATCGGCGGCAAGGTATCTGCCATGCCAAGCGCGCGCGCGGCGGGCTCAGATTGCGGCACAGGCGTACACCCCGTCATCAATGCAACGGAAACGGCAATAAACCTGCGTGTTATTCGGTTCATAACCCACCCTTGGAAAAACAGAGAGACTGCCCGAATCCGCGGGGGAAATCGGTTGCTAAATCGGTCCACAGCCCGGTTGGCCCCGCCAATACGGCGGCCATCATCGGGCAGTTCACAACCGGCATTTTTGCCTTGGTCAAGCCTGCTCTCCTCAAATCACAGTCCAAATTTGCCTGTGGACTGCGGCCCGCTTAGGGGCACAATGGGGCATTCCCATGACTATTCGCGGTCAAAGCCATAAGGCGCAGGTAACCCGCTTGAAGCACGCAAGAAGTGGTGCTCCAACATGTGTTTGGCAGTAAGCGTGGCCGGAAAGTCTCAGTCTTTTCTAGCCATTAGGGGATGAGTGAGCGCGAACCGCAAGATGTGGTGTCGTGGTTAACGCTGCCCCCGCGCCATAAACGCCAGCCGCTCGAACAGATGCACGTCCTGTTCGTTCTTCAGCAGCGCGCCGTGCAGTTTGGGCAGTGCACTTGCGCCGTCGCGTTTCAGGTCTTCGGCCGTCAAATCTTCGGCCAAAAGCAGCTTTAACCAGTCCAGAACTTCGGATGTGGACGGTTTTTTCTTTAGCCCCGTCTGTTCGCGGACCTCGTAGAATTGCGTCAGCGCGGTTGTTAGCAGCGCCTCTTTTATGCCGGGATAGTGGACGTCGACGATGGCCCGCATCGTGTCCATGTCGGGAAAGCGGATGTAGTGAAAGAAACAGCGGCGCAGAAATGCATCGGGCAGTTCTTTTTCATTATTTGAGGTGATAATCACAATCGGGCGCTGCACCGCACGCACGGTCTCGCCGGTTTCGTAGACGTGAAATTCCATCCGGTCGAGTTCTTGCAGCAGGTCATTTGGAAACTCGATATCGGCCTTGTCGATTTCATCAATCAACAGCACCACGCGGCCCGTCGCGGCAAAGGCCTGCCAAAGCTTGCCCTGCTTGATGTAGTTGCCAACGTCGTTGACCCGTTCGTCGCCCAGTTGGCTGTCGCGCAAGCGGCTGACGGCGTCATATTCATATAAACCCTGTTGCGCGCGGGTGGTCGATTTGATGTGCCATTCGATCATCGGCAGGCCCAATGCGGCGCTGACCTGACGCGCAAGTTCGGTTTTGCCGGTTCCCGGCTCGCCTTTGACCAGCAAGGGGCGCTCAAGCGTCACGGCGGCATTCACCGCAATGGTTAAATCGTCAGTAGCCACATAGCTGTCAGTTCCGGTGAATCGCATAAAACCTTGACCTTTTCGTCAGTTAATCGCCAGACAAGATAACATTCCACCTCCTCTGTTCAAGCGCGATCATTTTGCGCCCAAAGGGGGTGACACGGCGACGGCAAGAGAGTAAAGCATCGCGAAAGGAGGGCACCTGTTGGCAATTTCCAAGACGCAAGACGGGCCTGACCTGAACAAGGGAGCAGATATGAAAGCCGAAGTGTTCCTGCCGGACAACTATAGTCCCGCCGAAGACGAACCATTCATGAACGATCGTCAGACGGAGTATTTCCGTC
>JBLHNX010000224.1:0-4847 GCA_047622125.1 Paracoccaceae bacterium
CCGGCCGCGACGGCCATGACGATCAGTGCGTGGATTTGATAAGCCAAATCCCTCGCCCAGTTCGCCGCCAAAGCTGCGCCAAGGGCAATAACCCCAAATAGCGCAATCTTGATCCAATCCCACATGACATGCGTTCCCTTCGTTTGCCGCACACGGATTCGTGAGCAGCTTTTTTTCTTATGTTTTTGGGTTTCCCATTTCAAGGGGGGGGTCGCCTTGATCCATGTCAAGTTTTCCCATCGTACATTTTGGTAGGAATCAAAGGCGGCAGGTTCCTGTCCTGCCAACTTAGGTGGAACATTTGCCTGAAAGAGGATTGGTCATGACTTATAAGACACTTACCATTGTCGTCACCGACAAAGACGCGGACGGCGCTGCTCTTGCGGCTGCGCAGGGTCTTGCGCGTCATCACGACGCGCACCTCGATGTATTCTGCGTCGGTGTTGATCCAGCGCGCTATGAACCCTTGCCCGCAGGTTCAGCCGCCATCGTAATGGAAACAGGTGCAGCCGAGGCGCGCGACCATGCCCAAGACATGGCCGATTGGGTCGAAGGCGAATTGAGGAATTCGGGTTTGACCTATGCTGTTCAGGCGTCGGTCGTTCCTAACCTTGGCCTTGACGGTATGATTGCGCGGCTCACACGTTATAGCGATCTTGCGATTGCGGCGCAGCCTTATGGCCAAAGACCTGGTCATATGCAGGTCAGTACGCTTGAGGCGTCACTGTTTGGCACAGGTGTGCCGATCCTTGTGATCCCACCCACGAGCAAAACCAACTATGCGGCGCCATTTGAGCGTGTTGTTATCGCTTGGAATGAAAGTAATGAAGCATTCGCAGCAATCCGTAAGGCACTACCAGTTCTTGCGGCTGCCGACCGTGTCGATGTTGTTCTCGTCGATCCGCCAAGCCACTCGCCCGAACGCTCCGACCCCGGTGGGGCGATCTGCTTATTTCTTGCCCGTCATGGGGTTCGGGCCGAGGTGTCGATCTTGTCACGCACATTACCGCGGGTATCCGAGGTCATCGCACGTTTCGCCCAAGACCGGTCTGCGGACTTGATTGTTATGGGCGCCTACGGCCACTCGCGTATGCGCGAAGCAATTCTGGGCGGTGCAACCCGCGATATGCTTGAAGGGGCAGAATTGCCCTTGTTTATAGCACACTGATGCAAAGCATGATGGCCCAGCACGACCAGATCAATTCTTGTTCAGGCAATCACGCCGCCATCCATGTCGTCACCAGTTTCCATCACCAACCGCGACATTTCTGGCACTTGAACGCTTCGCTTGCCGTTCAAAGTGATGATTCCCTCCCGCTTGAGGGCAGAAATCTGGCGGCTTACGGTCTCGAGTGTCAGGCCAAGGTAATTGGCCATCGCCTCACGCGTGAGCGGAAGTTCAATCGTAACCATGCCACCCAATGCCGCCAAGCCGATGCTCGCTTCGCGGCGGGCAAGGATCGTCAGCAAGCTGGAAATTTTTTCCCGCGCGGTCTTGCGTCCAAGGATCAGCATCCATTCGCGTGCCGCGTCCAATTCGTCCATCGTCATCTCAAGCAGGCGTTCAGAGACATGTGGCATGGCAACCAGCAATTCCTCAAAGGGTTTGCGGCGGAAACAACACATGGTGACATCGGATACAGCGGTCACGTCATAGGGCGAACGGGACCGGCCCGGACGACCGATAAAGTCGGACGGCAGCAGCAGGCCAACCATTTGGGTGCGCCCGTCTTCCATGGTTTGGCTAAGCGAAGAAACTCCACGCACCACGGATGCGACAAACGGCATGTCATCGCCCGCCCAACAGATCGTCTGACCTGCGGCGTAATTCCGATAGAACTTGATCTCTTCAAGACGCTCGAGTTCGTCGGTTTCACACCGCGCGCAAACAGCCCGATGGCGTATCGGACAGTCCCCGCATTTGACCTCGGCGGTCATATTTTTGGCCATTTACGTGCCCCCTGTTCGCAATCGGGCTTAGTCCATATTAACGCGGTCTTTGTCCAGTGTAACTCGTTTTTTCAAAGGATTAGATATGCCCTCCGTTAAACGACTTCGCGATCTTGGTCTATTTGACGCGCGCGCGCCACGCTACACAAGTTATCCGCCAGCTAACCATTTTTCAAACGATGTCACCCCGGAAACGACTGCAGACTGGATTCGCGCTATAAAACCAGGTGCGCGTGTCTCGCTTTATCTGCATATTCCCTATTGCCGGCGGCTGTGTTGGTTCTGTGCATGCAGAACCCAAGGCACCTCAACGGATCGCCCGCTTGTGCCCTATCTTAAGCAGCTCAAAGACGAGTTGGCGCTTGTCGATGCGCAGTTACCGCAGGATGTTGTGATTAGCCAAATCCACTTGGGTGGCGGCACGCCGACACTCCTTCCGCCGCATATGCTCCGCTCCCTTGGCGAATCCTTGCGAGGTTTCCGCACCGAGGCCGAAGACTTGCAATTCTCGGTCGAGATCGACCCGACCGAAGTCGATCAGGCCCGCATTGATGCATTGATGGACATCGGCATGACGCGCGCCAGCATTGGCGTGCAGGATTTTGACCCAGAAGTTCAGGAATCGATTGGCCGCATCCAAAGCTTTGATACGACAAACGACGTGGTTGGCATGCTGCGCAAGGCTGGCATCAAAAGCCTGAATATGGATATTCTTTTCGGCCTTCCTTACCAGACAACGGGGCGGATGACCGACAGCGTGCAAAAGGTGCTGTCGCTGACGCCGGACCGTGTTGCGCTTTATGGCTATGCCCACGTGCCTTGGATGGCCAAGCGGCAGGTGATGATCCCAGCTGACGCCTTGCCTGGCGCCGAAGAGCGGCTGGAGTTGTTTGATACAGCACGCCGTCTATTCATGTGGGACGGGTATCGTGAGATCGGCATCGACCACTATGCCCGCGAAGGCGACAGTCTTGCCGATGCGGATCGCGCCAAGACGATGCGCCGCAATTTTCAAGGTTACACAGACGACAATTCTGATGTTTTGATCGGCATGGGCGCCTCGGCCATCTCGCGTTATCCGCAAGGCTATGCGCAGAACAGATCGTCGTCGTGCAGTTACGCCAAAGCGATCGAACAGGGGCAGTTTGCCACAGAACGCGGTCACACGATGAGTGATGAGGACCAACTGCGGGCCGCGATGATCGAGATGATCATGTGCCGTTTTGAACTGGACTTCGATGAACTGTCGGAAGAATTCGGCGAACCCGTCGCCGCCCTGCGCGAGCGGACCAATTCCTTGCGTGAACGTCTTGGGGAATTTGTGGAAATGCGCGGCAATGTGATCCGTATCACTGAAAGCGCCCGTTTGGTCGCACGGATCGCCGCGCAAGAACTTGATGGCTACGTTATGCCCGAAGGACGTCATAGCCGCGCACTCTGACGCGCCACGTCTTGCGCCTGCCCAGTGCCGATGCCAAAGCAGACGGCAGGGGGATGTCAAAATGCGTCTTGGTCTTGTTGTCTTGGTGCTGGCCTATGTGCTCAGCCAGTTTTACCGTGCCTTTCTGGCCGTCCTTGCCCCTGTGCTTGCTAGCGATATCGGCGCGACCCCCGAAGACCTTGCGCAGGCGTCGGGCCTTTGGTTTCTGGTCTTTGCGGCGATGCAAATCCCTGTTGGTGCGGCGCTGGACAGCATCGGCCCACGGCGCACAGCTGCAGGACTGTTTGCGTTGGGCGGGGCAGGTGGCGCGCTGGTCTTTGCGATGGCCACAACCCCCGCACATATCTCCATCGCGATGGTGCTGATCGGGATTGGCTGTTCGCCAGTTCTCATGGCGTCCTACTACATCTTTGCGCGGGTCTATCCGGTGGCGGTTTTCGCAACGCTCGCAGGGGCCGTAATCGGCTTTGGATCGCTCGGCAATATCGCCAGTTCTGCGCCGATGGCTTGGGCCGCTGATGCATTCGGCTGGCGTGAAACGCTGTTTGTCTTGGCGGGTGTCACGTTGTTGGTTGCCGCGCTGATCTACGCCACCGTTAGTGACCCGGAAAAAGTTGAGCACAGCCAAAAAGGGTCTGTCCTCGACCTGCTGAAAATTCCCGCGCTTTGGCTGATCTTTCCTATGATGTTTGTGAATTACGCCCCTTCCGCTGGCCTGCGCGGGCTTTGGGCGGGGCCATATGCGGCGGATGTATTCGGCGCAGACGCGATCCGCATCGGTCAGGTGACGCTGATCATGGGGCTAGCGATGGTTGCGGGTAATTTTCTTTATGGCCCGTTGGACCGCCTGTTTGGCACCCGCAAATGGGTGATCTTTGTTGGCAACCTGATGGGCGCGCTGGGCTGCTTTGCCCTGTTTGCGATCCCTGACACTTCCATCTGGTACTCCGCCGTTCTGCTGGGCGTTGTCGGGCTGTTCGGCGCGTCCTTTCCTGTGCTTATCGCCCATGGCCGCGCGTCCTTTCCGGCGCATTTGACAGGGCGGGGTGTCACATTAATGAACCTGTTCGGGATCGGCGGTGTTGGCCTGATGCAGTTCGTGACAGGGCGGATCTACGATGTGTCGTCAGAGGCGGGCGTGACTCAAGCCTATCAGACAATCTTTTTGTTCTACGGCCTATTGGTCTGCGCGGGTCTTACGATTTATGCCTTCAGCAAAGACCGCACCGACTAGTCTCCTCTTCCCCTTGGCCCTCAATGCCGCTATGCAGCACGCGGTTTAATCAAGGAGCCAGATAGATGGGCTATAAAGTCGTCGTTGTCGGCGCTACGGGTAACGTGGGCCGCGAAATGCTGAACATTCTGGACGAGCGCCAGTTTCCCGTGGACCAAATTGCCGTATTGGCAAGCCGCAAGTCATTGGGTACCGAAGTTTCGTTTGGCGACAAAACCCTGA
>JBLHNX010000225.1:0-4830 GCA_047622125.1 Paracoccaceae bacterium
GCAAGGTAGGCCCCGCGACCCACATCGCCGGTCACCGTGATTGGGTCAGGCACCTGCCCGATTGGCCAAGCCATCAACGCCCCGACCGTGACAACGCCCAGCGCACTTCCACCAAGGATGATCTTAACAAACCGCCGCATGCTTAGTTCGCTTCAATTCGAAACTTCGCATGACACGCCGAGCAGCTTTGCGACACCATCTCGAAGGCACCATCGACAGGCATCGCGGCAAAGTCGATCGTGTCCACGGTAGGTGCCACACCCATCATGGCGGCGCTGTCGTCACCCATCATGGTGGCTGACATGTCGCCGGTAGCCATGATCGGCGGGTTGTCAGCGGCCAGGGCCAGCCCCGCGCTAAAGATCGCAAGCTGTTCTGCAAGGGAGGCGAATTCATCCCAGTCTTCCCAAACCGCGTCTTTGGCTTCGGACGGGCTGCCCCCGGTGCCCTCGGGGAAAAGCGCGGTCATCGACTCGCCTGCATGTGCGGTGAACGTGGCCGCTGCGGCGCGGACTGCATCGGCGTCATGAGCGATCTCGCCACGCATCATTGGCGCAAGCGCCTTGACCGCATTTCCCATTGCCATCATTGCGTCCATACGTTCTTTGACGATGCCCGTCGCGCCGTTGTGGGCAAAAGCCCCGGCGGCGAAAGACGATACAAGAGCGGCAGCTAAATATACAGATTTGTTCATATTTTTGATCCCAATCATTCACTTTACTTCAAAGTCAGTGGCGACCTGCACCACGTTCATCTTAGGATCGATGTCGCGGCGGTGGGGCGTCAAAAGACCAGTGGAAACTGTCCTCTTTGGCGGAAATGTGCTGCGACAAACGTCGTGCGTTCATCAGTGCAATGGTGTTGGCGAGTTGTGTAAAGAATGCGACTGCGACCGAACAATCCGATCCATCGTCACAGTGTTTCAGACTGGTTGCCAAACGCCCGTGGTCGTGTGCGTCCGCATTGGAACCTTCGTCGTGGTCAGAATGGCCAAACGCAGCTACGTCAGGCATTTCACTTGCCGCTGCGCTTGCGTTTTCGGGCATGGCGACAAAAAGCACTAGCGCGAACAAAGCTATCGCGCGCAGCAGATCGGTCAGAACTCCGCGCGCCGCAGGCATATTCATTCAATCCCGTTCGCACGCTGAAGTTCGCGGATGTACTGCGTGATGAATTTGACATCTGCCTGCGTTACGCCATCAACTGGCGGCATGTTTCCGAAATTCCAATGGTGGGCACGAACACCGTTTTGCGCTGCCAGAATAAAGGCCGCGTCCCCATGGTGGTTGGGTTCGTATATGATGTGAACGAGTGGTGGCGCGATCCCGTTTTGCCCCGCCGCGTTTTGGCCGTGGCATTGCGCGCAGGCGGCCTCGAAACCGCGTTTGCCAATCTGCGCATCCGCTGACAGCTCTGCAGGAAGGATGAGATCGACAAGCGCCGCGCCCTGCGCGATTCCGCCGGTATCGGGCGGCACCATCGAATGCCCCGGCACGACGGCTGAAGGCTGTAGGGCCTGCCAGCCGATCAACCCGAACCCCGCGACAAAAATGCCGCCGACCATTATGCCCCAATAATTCATGCGTGTTCCTTCATACCAGCCGCGCGCCTCAGATCAGTTTGACTTGGGTGCCAAGTGGCACGCGATCAAAGACTTCTTCGATCTGGTTGTTGTAAAGCCCGATGCACCCGTTGGACGACCGCCGCCCGATCTTGCGCGTGTCCTGCGTTCCGTGGATGCGGTAATACTGCCAGGACAAATAAAGCGCCCGCGTCCCAAGTGGATTAGTCGGATCGCCGCCGGGCACATATTCCGGCCATTCCGGATTGCGCTCGCGCATTGACGGGGTTGGCGCCCAGCTCGGATTCTCGCGCTTTTCAACGACTTCGGTATAGCCGCGGCGCGTCAGATCATCCGTGAGTGGCACTGATGTCGGATAGACCCGCATTTCGTCGTCCGACGTCCAATGCTGAAGCACCATCGTGTTCGTATCCGAGATAATGATCCCCTGCCCCAAGCTATCAAAGTGTTCCTGCCATTGATGCAGAGAAAAAGACGATACGTTGCGCCTGATCACCGGTTCAGTCTGTGCCCGCAAGACCTGCGGGGCAAACAGAAACGCGGTGCCGGCAGTCACAAATCCGCGCCGGTCGCATGTCATGGGTTTCTTCATTCCGATTGCTCCTCTACCTGCCGCGATCTGTGGCGCGTTCCCAAGTGTTGTAAGCTAAGAAGCGCAGCCAGCAACCTAACAACCGCGTGATTTTTGTATCCAAATGTATCCTTGACCTTCCTGCACAAGAGGCAGGCTGACACAGGGAATTCCAGATTTGGCGAGCGTCACATCCGCGACGAAATTCTCACGGCGGGAACCGGGAGCTCGGCTTCAGCCACGCTAATGAAACGGGGCATGACGGCCTGCTGTGTTGTCATGTTTCTGCAGTCGCGGCATTTCTGATAGGCGGCGGCAAGATCGTCGGTCTTTGGGCCAACGCTGGCGTTTTCGCCCCGTTGGCCATCTGCATCGGGGCACATGTGGTCACGCGCAAGATGATGGGACTTTCATGCCATGGAGAGGGCGAAAGCAGTGAGGCCGAACAGGACGGCCCCACCTCTGCTGATCTCGATCACCCCAATGGCAAACACGCCTAAGGGCACCCCGCCCTATTCATTCAATGTGGCCAAGCGCTTGCGGTATTCGTCTTCGTCGATCTCGCCGCGCGCGAAACGTTCTTTCAGTATCTTCGCAGGGTCTTGATCGGGCTTTCCTTTGCCAGTGCCGTACCGGCGAACGGCCACAACGATCAACGCGATGACAACCCCCCAGAACAGGACCATCATCAGCCCGCCGAACATGCCGTATCCGCTGCCCCACATGTGGCCAGAGCCCCAATTGTTACCAATCCCGCTATCCGCATAAGCGGCCGTTCCCAATGTCGTGAAAAAGGGGATCGCAAAGCTTTTGTTCAAACGCATCTTAGTCTCCTTCATTGTGTTGATCGGCGACAAGCGGCAGCTGCACGATTGCAATCAGCCCACCTTCGTCACGATTTTCCAAAGTGATTTCGCCGCCGTGAGCCCGGATGATCGAGCGCGCAATTGACAGGCCAAGCCCGTGACCGCCTGTTTCAAGCGAGCGGCTTTCCTCGAGCCTGACGTACGGCTCAAAGACCCGCACGGTATCCTGTTCCGGAATGCCCGGACCGTCATCTTTGATAGTGATGAAAAGGCTGTCGTGTTCCGGCACCCACGACACCCGCGCATATTTGCCATACCGCACCGCGTTCTCGATCAGGTTGCGCAAGGCGCGTCGCATCGCATTCGGCCTAAGGCGCATTTGCATCTGCGGCCCGTCGTTGAGAGTAAACTCCACGATTTTGTCAGCTTGCAAATCGTGCAGGAATTCTCCGAATTCGACCGTTTCGACCGCCTCGTTTCCGGTCAAACCACGAGCAAATGTCAGCGTCGCGTCCACCATTGATTGCATCTCTTCGACAGAGGCCACAAGGCTATCGCGGGTTTCTTCCTCATCGACCATCTCGGCGCGCACCCGCATCGCGGTCAGCGGCGAGCGAAGATCATGCCCAAGTGCTGCCAAAACGCGCGTGCGGTCCGTTACAAATCGGGTCAGACGATCTTGCATTCGATTGAAACCGGATGTCAGTTCGCGCACTTCTACTGGCCCCTGCATCGGCAGCGTTGCTACATCTTCGCCGCGACCAAGGCGATCAGCCGCCCCGACAAGGCGGCGTAACGGCCCTGTCAGTCGGGTCATGACAAACCAGAATACGGCCACCAGAATCGCCGCCGCTGACAGTGCAAACGTCAGCATGGAATAGAACGGCCACTGGATCGGCGGGCGCTCAAACCGCGTGCTGACGTTCAACCACTGGCCACCCGATATCCCGATCGACAAATTCATTTCGATGGCCGACAGTTCGCCGCGCATCATCGCGATGTGCATCTCGGTCATTTCTCGCGACAGGTTGGGCAGCGGCATGATCTCACCGTTGATCTCGTGCAGTTCGACACGAATATCGCGGCTGTAACCATCACTAAGCAGGGCGCGCACGCGGTTTTCCACCGTGCCGCCGTCGGAATGGTCGCCGTGCTGGACAAGTGGCAGGTCAGCCAGTTCAAACCGCACTAGTGGGGAATTTGCGGCGCGCAGGATCGACGGGCGCAAGTCGGCAGGCGCTTCTTCGATCAGCCGTGCCACATTGGCTGCGCGGCCTGAGGCCTCGAACCCAAGGGCTACGCGGATCGCGAGGCTGCGTTCATCGGCGAAAAGCAGCAGGCTGATGACCTGAGCAATGGCCAATGCGGCGACGATCAACAGCACAAGCTGGACCCGCAAGGTTTGCAGCGCGCGCCAGATCATTCGACATCCGTGACATCGACACAGAGGGAATATCCTCCATTGCGGATCGTCTTGATAATCCTGGGGCGCAGGATATCGGGCTCGATCTTGCGTCTAAGCCGCGAAACTTGGTTATCGATCTTGCGATCAAGCGGGCCTGCTGAAATCCCCGCGGACAGATCAAGAAGTTGCTCGCGGCTCAGGACCATCCGGGGCCGTTCGACCAACACCGACAACAGCCTGAAATCAGCAACCGTAAGTGCAGCTTCTTCGCCGTCTTCGTCGATCAGAACTTGCCGGTCGGCATCAAGGACAAGATGTGCAAAGCGGACTTTCTTGCCGGCAAGGCCGCGTGTTATTGTGTCGGGTTGCGCCGCCCGCCGCAGGACGGCCTTGATCCGTGCAAGCAATTCGCGCGGATTGAATGGCTTGGAAAGGTAATCATCGGCGCCAATCTCAAGCCCCACAA
>JBLHNX010000226.1:0-4814 GCA_047622125.1 Paracoccaceae bacterium
GCTTGTGTCCGAATCAACCTGTTGCGGGGGTGATTCGCAAGGCGATACCCCCTGATTCTTTTGATCTGTTGCCAGTCGCTCTACTTAGGGCGCGCGCTGCGCTTTGCAAAGTCGATACCCCCTAAAAGACGATCAAATTCGCTGCGCTCAACTTTCTTTAGCAACGCACCGTTTGAACTGGTGTCAAATTCCGCACTGTCATCATCATCAAGGCGTCCCGCGCGGTTCATTGCATCGCCGGATTGCGCCAACCGCCTGGTCACCCGTTCATCGGCAACATCCGAAGAAATGTCCTCGATTGCCTCTTGGATTTCATGCAGATGGCCGCGCCGCGCGCTAAGTTTCGCCAGTTCTTCGGCAAGACACATCTTGGCGACCTCGCCATTGTCAGGTTTGCGCACGGCGGGTGCAATTGCCACGTGGGCTTGGGTGAACAACTTTGCAAGGGGCTCTGGCCCGATTTCGGCCTCGACCTCGGCCCGCAAATCGGCGCCCGCATCGCCATGTCGCAAGATCACATCACGCAAATGGCCATGATCAGACGTCGAACAGATCATCCGTTCAATCGCACCCCAAAACCCGTTCACAACCAGTGGATTGGCAATCAGCGTTGCCAAAATCACCGCCTCGCGCAGATGGTCTTCGCCTGTCCCGCCAATCGCCAGCATCGACGATTTCGTGCTTTGATGCGGCACACTTGGCGGCTGCCATTTGCCACGCCCAGTCCAGTTGCCCTTGGCCCTGTTCGGGGCCGCACGGCGCGGCGTGAATAGCTCCCGACACATTTCCTTGATCGCTTGATCATAATGGCCACGGATCGACGGGTCGCGGATCAGTTTTATCTTTTCGCGCAAGGTCTTATCCAGCGCCGCCTTGCGTTCTGGGCTGTCGAAAACACGGTCTTCGGTTTCGCGCTGCCACAGCAATTCGACCATCGGCATCGCCTTGTCCAACGCCGCACCCATCGCCCCGGCACCCTGCCCACGGATCAGATCATCGGGGTCTTGGCCCTCGGGCATCAACGCAAACCGCAGCGACTGTCCGGCCTCTAGCAACGGCAGTGCCAAATCAATCAGCCGCATCGCCGCACGCAGGCCTGCTGTGTCACCATCCAGCGCGATAATCGGCTCGGGCGCGACCCGCCACAGCATCATCAGCTGGTTCTCGGTAATCGCCGTGCCAAGGGGGGCCACGACCGCGCCAAAGCCCGCCTCCGACAGTGCGATCACGTCCATATAGCCTTCGGCTACGACCAGCGGTTGCCCCTTCCCCGCCGCTTCACGCGCGGGGCCAAGGTTGTATAAACTCCGCCCCTTGTCGAACAATTCCGTTTCCGGCGAATTCAGGTATTTCGCCTTGTCGGCAGGGTCCAGCGCGCGACCCCCAAAGGCAATGCAACGTCCGCGCGCATCGCGGATCGGGAACATGATCCGGTTGCGAAACGTATCGTAGGGCTTCTTGCCTTGATTGGATGGCTTGGCCAAACCACAGCCCATGATCAGATCCTCGGACACGCCCTTGCCCGTCAGATGATCCCACAGTCCCTGCCAACCATCCGGCGCAAATCCGATTTCCCAGCGATCCAACCAACCATCCGGCTGTCCACGTCCCGCCAGATAATCGCGCGCACCTGCACCACCGCCAGTGTTCAGTTGTAGCCGGAAAAACTGCACCGTCTGCTCCATCACTTCGACCAGTTGGGTCCGGCGATCCGCCTTTACCTGCGCCTGCGGGTCACGTTCCGGCACGGGCATCCCCGCCTCACGCGCCAGAATCTCGACTGCTTCCATGAACCCGACATTCTCGGTTTCACGCACGAACGAAATCGCGTCACCCTTGGCATGACAGCCAAAGCAGTAATAAAATCCTTTGCTGTCATCTACATGAAAAGACGCGCTTTTTTCCTGATGAAATGGGCAAGGCGCCCACATGTCACCCTTGCCCTGATTGGACTTGCGGGTATCCCACATGACCTTTCGCCCGACGACCTGAGAAATACTCAGTCGGTTGCGCAATTCATCAAGGAAACCGGGCGGAAGTGACATAGCCCCTATATTGGGCCTGCACGCGGCAGAGTCGAGAGGTTGCTAGCCCTTGGTTGCAGGCACGGACGGCGTGATATGTCGCCGTGCGCGCGCCTCGCGCCATGTGATAAAGCTGATCGAGGCCATGATCACGGCGCCGCCGAAAATGACCCAGCCATCCACTGTTTCGCCAAATACCAACGCACCAAGCATGACAGCCCAAACCAGTTGCAAGAACGTCACCGGCTGCGTGACCGTCAAGGGGGCGGCGGCAAAGGCCAGCGTCATGCAGTAATGCCCCGCCGTGGCAAAGCAAGCCACCAGAAACAGCCAGCCGATATCGGCCAGCGTCGGCGTGACCCAATCCATCAGCGCAAACGGAAACAGCCCGATCGTGACCGTGACTGACAACATGCCGACGACAACAGGGGCGGACACCTCGCCCGATAATTGCTTGGCGACCAGATACCCTGCGGCGAACCCCAGCGCGGTGAACAGCATCGCGATATGGCCCATTTCGACCTCGCGCAGGCCGGGGCGCAGAATGATCAAAGCTCCGATCAAGGCCATAACGACAGCCGCCAAACGGCGCGGCGGCAAGGCCTCGCCCAAGAACAGCGCCGCACCAATCGTGACGTAGATCGGCGACAGATAATTCATCGCCGTCACTTCTGCGATCGGGATTTGGGTCATCGCAAAGAACCACAAAATCACAGCCAGCGTATGCACCACCCCGCGCAGGGCGAACAATTTCACCTGCCGACGGGTTAGATGTGCCGCCAATATCGGCCTGATCATCGGGATCAAAAACACCACCCCAAGGGCATAGCGCAAGAACGCCGCCTGTGCGGGCGGGATCGCCGCGCCCACATACTTCACAATCGCCGTCACGGCCACAAAATTCAGGCCCGTCATGACCATCCAGAATATGCCGATCAACGGGGATTTGGGGGAAGCGTTCATGCCGGCAGATGATCGCAACGCGCCCGCGCCCGCAAGGGGGTCTGGCAATCCTGACTTGCGAAACGGGGCGGCTTTGGCAACAGTTGGGCAACATCACAAGGGGGCCGCCATGTTTATCAACGAAATGACAGCCGCGATTGGCAAGGGTCTGGCCTGCGCCGCCACAGTGGTGACATTGGGCAATTGCCAGATGGCCGTGCCCGCGCAACTGCCGCATGATCAAGGGCTTACCGCCGTTGCCGATTGCGCGGCAACCCGTTGCGCGACCCTTAATCTTGATAGCAAAGGCTTGCCCGACTACAGCGCCCTTGGCACGATGACGCACCTGCGCGCAGTCATGATCAGCTATACCGATTTCAGTGATCTGGGCGCGCTTGCACCGCTCACTGGCCTGCAAGAAATCCACATTGGCGGCACGCCCGTCACCGACCTTTCGCCTCTTGTCAATTTCGCGAACCTGCGCCTGCTGCATATCCAAGGTGTCGACACCGATGATTATCGTGTGCTGCGCCAACTGACGCGGCTAGAGGAATTAGCCATCGGCTACACCCCCATCCCGAACGTTGTTTTTGTGCGCGATATGCCCAACCTGAAACGGCTTGACCTCAGCTATGCCCGGATCACCGACCTGAGCGCGCTGCGCAATCACCCAAGCATCGAGACACTGAACGTTGACGGTCTTTACGGGGTGGACCTGTCGCCGCTTCTGTCTATGCCCGCCCTGCGTGAAGTGACACTGCCCGATGACGAGGCAATGACGGGCGACGTTGCCCAAGCTCTGCGCGAAAAAGGGGTCGTCGTCAGTTCGGTCCCGGTCGTGGTGGTCTGCTAGCTATTGGCAAACGCTTCCATGACCTCGTCAGAGGCATCAAGGTTGGTGATCACGGTCTGAATATCGTCGTCATCTTCCAGCGCGTCGACCAGCTTCATCAGCTTGGCCAAACCGTCTAAGTCCAGATCGGTATTCATATTCGGCTGCCAGATCAGCTTGGTCGATTCTGACTCGCCCAATGCGGCCTCAAGTGCGGTGCTGACCTCGTTCAGGTCGCTATCGCCGCAGATGATCACGTGGTTTTCGTCAGTGGTTTCACAATCCTCGGCACCTGCCTCGATTGCGGCCATCATGACGGTGTCTGCATCGCCTACAGATGCGGGGTAGATCACCTGCCCCTTGCGGTCGAACATGAACCCAACGCTGCCGGTTTCGCCCAAATTGCCGCCGTTCTTGGAAAACGTCGAGCGCACGGTCGATGCGGTGCGGTTGCGGTTATCGGTCATCGCTTCGACGATCACGGCGACGCCACCGGGGCCATAACCCTCATAGCGGATTTCGTCGTAGTTTTCGCCTTCGCCCGCTTGCGATTTCTTGATCGCGCGGTCGATCACTTCCTTGGGAACGGATACCGACTTGGCCTCTTTGACGGCCATGCGCAAACGTGGGTTCTTGTCGGGATCAGGATCGCCCATTTTCGCGGCCACGGTGATTTCCTTGGCCAGCTTGGAAAACAGCTTAGAGCGCAGTTTATCCTGACGCCCTTTGCGGTGCTGAATATTCGCCCATTTTGAGTGGCCTGCCATGGGTGCTCTCCCGATTTAAGATATGTGATTTCAGGGCCTCTATATGGCACAGCGGTATGCGCCTGCAATCCCAAGCCGCGCCATATGCCAGCCATACGGTTTCCATACGCATTCCATACGCTTTCCATAGACCCAGTTTGTGCTTTTTTCACCGCCCACCGCGCGCTACACCTTTGGGATGACAACAGATCAAATCATCCTCTTTGCCCTGTTTGGGTCCGTGTTCGGAATGCTGCTTTGGGGCAAGTT
>JBLHNX010000227.1:0-4785 GCA_047622125.1 Paracoccaceae bacterium
GTACCGCGCACAACTGCTGCTGCCGTGTCGTCGCAGCTGCTCTCAATACCAAGGATCGTCAGTTCTGCGGTCATTGCGGGTTCCGGTTGCGCCTTTGTCCTTGGCAGGTAACACTCAGTCGTTCCGCAAACAATGGCGCGAGGGGGTGCAAGTGTCGGCCACGATCATCATCACACGCCCCTATGATGCTGCCATGCGGCTGGCCACCCGACTTGACGGTGTGGTCGCGCAAGGGTGCACAGTAATCGTCTCGCCGGTTATCGAGATCGCGCCGGTCGCTGCAGCGCCGCCAAGTAAGAACGTCGCCGGATACATTTTCACCTCGGCGCATGGCGTGACCAATTGCGCACTGTTTGCAATCAAAGACGGGGCTTCGTGCTGGTGCGTTGGCGCGAAAACAGCACAAGCCGCACGCGGGGCGGGATTCAAGGTTGTAACCGTAGCGCCTGACGCCAAGTCATTGGCTCAGACAATGCAGACACAGCATCCAACCGGCACGCTTCTGCACGCTCGTGGTCGACATGTGAGCGGTGATCTTGCGGCGCAACTGACATCAGCGGGCATCTTGTGCGATGAATCTGTGGTCTATGATCAGATCGCAGTGCCGCTTTCCGACGCAGCGCTCCGCGCACTTGGGGGTGAAGATCCGGTGATACTTCCCCTGTATTCGCCCAGAAGCGCTGCGCTAGTTATGGAACAGGGCCCGTTTAAAGCGCCGATATTGGTTGCAGCCATCAGCGATGCCGCCGCGAAAGTGGCAAAGAACCTTTGTCCTGTGACCATAAAAACCGCGCGATCTCCAAACGGAGAAGCAATGCGAGAGCTTATAATGCAACTGGCTGAGACGGTATGCCCTACCCCAACGCCGCTTGAGGGTCGCTTCGGCGCGGGATAGACTTGCAACTAAATAAGTCCGGAATCGGAAAGGGTGTCAAAATGGCAAAGAAACCAGCACGGCAAAGCAAAGCCGCAGCCAAGAACAACGACATCGTCGAAGAGGCCGAAGTGATTGCTGAGGACGAAGTTGAGCAAGCCGAGGTGGTGGAAGAGCCTGCCGAAGTTGAAGCGATCACCGACGAAGCGCCCGCACAGGATGTTATGCCTGCTGACGACGCTGAAACCGACTTGCCCCCCGACGAGGAACCGACAGAGCCCGAAGTTCAAGCAGAAGAATCCGCAGCCGACACAGAAAAGCGCAGAAGCGTTTTTCTTCCCCTGTTACTTGGCGGCGTAGCGGCTGCTGCGCTGGGATTTGGGGTGGCCTCATATACGAACTTGTCGGGCGCCCAGCAATCACAGGATATGGCACAGATGATCGCGGATCAGGGTGCGCAGATTGCAGAATTGGAAACGCAGATCGCGGCGGTGCCGCCACCAGTTGATCTTGCTGGGCTTGAGGCCGCGATGGGGTTGACGCAAACAGGCCTTACGCAGGGCATTGAAGAGTTGGGGATTTCCCTAGGTGCCCTTGATGCGCGGCTTTCCGAAGTTGAGAAACGCCCCAGTGCCGACGGTACATTGTCCGACACAGCGCTAGCGGCATACGACCGCGAGCTTGAAGCGATGCGTGCTGAATTGGCCGCGCAGCAAGAATCTGTGCGCGTGATGGCCGAGGACGCCGCGAGCCAACTCGCTGCTGCGCAAAGCGAAACGCAGGCGAGTGAACTTGATGCGGTTGCGACAGCGCAGGCCGCCACGGCGCGCGCTGCATTAGGTCGCATTCAGGTGGCGCTGGATACTGGCGAGGCATTTGAGGATGCATTGACGGATTTGCAATCCGTGACAGAAATGGACATTCCAAAAGCTGTACTGGCTGCAGCGAGAGGGGTTCCAACACTCACAGCGCTGCGGGACGAATTTCCGGCTGCGGCCCGTGCGGCGTTGTCCACTGCCCGTGATGAAGGTGTCGCCGGCGAAACTGGCGGATTTGGTGCCTTCTTGCGCGATCAGCTTGATGTCCGTTCAGTCGTGCCACGCGAAGGCGGTGACCCCGACGCTATCCTGTCTCGTGCCGAAGCGGCCCTGCGGTCCGGCCGTCTGTCCGACACGCTTGCCGAAATCGAAACCCTCCCCGAAGTAAGCCGCGCCGCCCTGACTGACTGGGTCGGGCAAGCACAAGCGCGAGCTGATGCAATCGCCGGGGTCCAATCCCTGTCCCAAACCCTGAACCAGAATTGAGGTTGCCCAGATGCTTTGGTCCCTGATTAAGATTGTCGCGTTCATCGCCATCGTGACTGGCCTCACATACGGGGCGGTTTATCTGCTAAACATGTCCGGTGGCGCGGACATTACGATTGCAGGCTACAACGCGAACCTGTCGCCGCTTGAACTGGTGATCGGGCTAGCACTGCTTGTTTTTTCAGTCTGGTTACTGCTGAAATTGCTGGGCCTGCTTGTCGCCACCTTTAAATTCCTGAACGGTGATGAAACTGCGATTTCGCGCTATTTCAGCCGTAACCGTGAACGCAAGGGCTTCACGGCCTTGTCCGAAGGGATGATGGCGTTGGCGTCCGGCGAAGGGCAATTGGCGCTAGCCAAGGCCGCCAAGGCGGAAAAATATCTTGAACGGCCCGAATTGACGACGTTGCTGACTGCCCAAGCTGCCGAATTGGCTGGTGATCGTCGCAAGGCCGAAGAAACTTATAAACGTCTGCTTGAAGACGACCGCACCCGGTTCGTTGGTGTGCGCGGGATCATGAAACAAAAGTTGGCTGACGGTGATACGGCTACGGCATTGAAATTGGCCGAGAAGGCCTTTGCGATTAAGCCCAAGCATGTCGAAACGCAGGACGTCTTGTTGCAACTGCAGGCCTCGACCGAGGATTGGCATGGTGCGCGCAAGACACTGGCGGCGAAACTCAAGAGCGGTTCGCTTCCGCGCGATGTGCACAAACGCCGCGATGCGGTTCTTGCATTGTCGGAAGCCCGCGAAGTGCTGGCTGAGGGCAATTCAATCGATGCCCGTGAAGCCGCGATTGAGGCAAACCGCCTGTCGCCTGATTTGGTGCCCGCCGCCGTGATGGCCGCGCGCAGCTATATCGATCAGGACAACGCCCGCTATGCCACGCGAGTCATCAAAAAGGCGTGGGAAGTGCATCCACACCCCGATCTTGCGGCCGCCTTTGCCGAGATCGTGCCCGACGAAGACCCGAGCGCGCGCATCAAGCGGTTTCATGCACTGACGCGAATCAATCCTGAACATCCTGAAACGATCATGTTGAATTGCGAACTGCAGATCGCAGCCGAGAATTTTCCTGAGGCGCGCCGCGCTTTGCATGATCTGGTCGAATCCGGCCCGACTGCGCGAAACCTTACTTTGATGGCAGCAATCGAGCGTGGCGAGGGAAGCGATGATCAGATCGTGCGTGGCTGGCTGACCAAGGCGCTTACAGCATCCCGCGGGCCGCAGTGGGTCTGTGACAAGTGCCAGAATATCCATTCGTCTTGGGGCCCAGTCTGCACCAATTGCGGGTCTTTTGATACGCTATCATGGAAAACCCCATCGTCAGGAGAAGTCGCTATGCCTGCGGGCGTCGAAATGTTGCCACTGATTGTTGGACAGATCGCGAACAAGTCCGAGGCTTTGGACGTTGATATGCAGGATTTGGACGTTGATACAATCGACGCCGAAGTCATTGATGAAGAAGCTATCGTGGAAAAATAGGCCTTTTCCGTCAACATCCGGGGTGCTATCAGCCGCCCCAATAGGCCGCTGTAGCTCATCAGGTAGAGCACATCATTCGTAATGATGGGGTAGTAGGTTCGAGTCCTATCAGCGGCACCATTACCCCACCAAAGTTACACAGCGAAATAGCGGTTTAGTGGCTATGACCGCATGCGCCAACAACACGGTTCATGCGCCATGTGATCATGGATAGCAGGCAGGATTGGCCGGGATCATTGGCATTGCGCATACGGCTCATCATGGTTGCCCAGTCTTCCTCGGGTGCGCTGTTGGAAAAATCGGCAACGGCCAACCGGGCATAGGTGGCGTGGTCAATACCTTCGGCCTCGGCCGCCTTACCGAGTGCGGACCAGATTTCTGGTTCAGCAGGGGCCAGCCAGTCTTCGATGCCCGCGCCGGAATCTCGCGCGGCTGATAGTATTTCGCCTAACATCATGGCCTTTTCCTCACCTTATTGGCACTGCAAATTTGATAAACC
The DNA here is from genome assembly GCA_047622125.1 of Paracoccaceae bacterium. Classification (GTDB taxonomy): domain Bacteria; phylum Pseudomonadota; class Alphaproteobacteria; order Rhodobacterales; family Rhodobacteraceae; genus SW4. The sequence continues at coordinate 4,164 of JBLHNX010000227.1, forward strand.
ATGGGGGCGTCAATCGGCCCTGTCAATTCTTAACGCCCCGTAGGTCATCGCGCCCCAATATTGTAAATTTTTCCACCAGCGGCGCGCGCGTCTTCGATGTCGTGGGTCACCATGATGACGGGTAGGTCGCGTGCAAGGGCGCGCTCGAACACAAGATCGCGCACTTGCATGCGCAGGTCTGCGTCCAGTCGTGAAAACGCCTCGTCGAGCAGCAGGGCGCAGGGTTCAGCCAGAAGCATGCGCATCAAGGCTACGCGCGCTTTTTGACCTCCCGAGAGCGTCGCGGGATCGCGGTCTTGATAACCGTCCAATTCAACTTCTCGCAGCGCCTCGTTCACGCGTTCGGCGCGCTCGCCCGTCGTGCCGCCACTGCGCAACCCGAAGGCAAGGTTTGCCCCGACGCTCAGATGCGGGAACAGCAAATCATCCTGAAAAAGAATCCCAGCGCGCCGCTGATGTGTGGGCAGTTTCGATATGTCATTACCGTCAAGCCACACCTCGCCCGTTGCTTGGAAATCGGGCGCAAGGTTTCCGGTGATCAAGGCAAGCAGCGTCGATTTTCCTGAACCCGACGGCCCCATAATGCTCAGCACTTCACCAGGCCCGATGAGGGCGTTCATTT
>JBLHNX010000228.1:0-4781 GCA_047622125.1 Paracoccaceae bacterium
GTGCCGACATCAAGGATAGCAATCACACCGCGCTGCATCGCGGCCTGACGCATGTTGCGCATTGCGCGCTGGCTTTCGTAAAGCTCTTTCATTCCTGACCCAATTCCTCGTCGATCCCGTTAATGCGTCGCAAAGCTACGACCGCCTGTTCATTCAGCCGGATTGTCGGGCGATCTGCGTTGCGCATGTCAACAATCACTACGTCCCGTTCCAGCATATCTTGAGCCTGTGCCAGCGCGACGACCCGTTCGAACGCTGATACGGGGTCATCGGTTGGCAATAGGATGCGCTGATCACGATCCAGCACGATATCCCAACGGCGTTCACCCATCCGCACAACTCCACGCATGCGCGGCGCAAGCGGACCTGCGGCGTGATAAAGTGCCAGCCCCTCGGCCAGGTCTTCGCGCGCACCATCACCGGCAACAAGCGGCAGGTCGGCGCGATCACCGCGATAATGCAGCGGCGCCACGATGTGGCCGTCTGCATCAATCAAGCGCAGCCCGTCCGACTGACGCCAAACCGCAACAGGCACCCGTTGAACGATATCGACCTGCAAAATACCGCCCGGACGCACCCGCAACGTGGCATCACCAACGGCGTTCAGGGCCTCGACGGTTTGGCGCATCTCTTCGAGGTTCAGATCAAACGAGGAGACGGGAAATTCAACAGGCAACACATCGCGGATGTCACGCGACAGGGCCTCGTCTGCGCCATCCACAGCCATCATCTGCACCATGAATTCGGGGCGTTGCTGGAAACCGGCGACAACTTCGTCGTATTTGTTTGTGATCATCGCGCGGTTGTCTTCATGGATCACCCAGAACCCAACCGCAAAAACCACAGCCCCGATCGGCAGGCCGACCCTGATCATGCGCCGGAACAGCGGCGTCAACATCAGGCGTTGATAACGATAGCCCATGCGCGAGGGTGCGGGGTCGCGGGGGGTGGATGATTTCAGCGTGCGCATGACGCATCCTCGACCATCCAGCGACACAACTCGGGGAATGAAATCCCGCAATGAGCGGCTTGTTCGGGCGACAGGGACGTGGGCGTCATGCCGGGCTGGGTGTTGGTTTCAAGAAGGATCAACCCGTCAAACCCGTGCGTTTCGTCCCATCGAAAATCGGTACGGCTGACACCACGACACCCAAGGGCAGTATGCGCGCGAAGGGCGTAATCCATGCAGGCGTCGAAAATGTCGCGCGGAAGGTCAGCAGGCACCACATGGCGCGAGCCGCCCTCTTTGTATTTGGCGTCATAGTCATACCAACCGTCCGTCAGAATATCTGTAACAGTTAGGGCGCGGTCGCCCATCACTGTGGTTGTCAATTCGCGGCCCGGCGCAAAGGCTTCGACCATGACAGTGTCGGGCATGGTGTCGTCCAACTGTGGCGGGCCATTGGCCGCGTCATGCACCAGATAGATACCGACGCTTGACCCTTCGTTATTGGGCTTCACGACATAAGGCGGGGTCATCACGTGGCGCGTGCGCACATCGTCACGCGCAGCGATCACACTTTCTACAACCGGCAGTCCGGCAATCCGAAACGCTGCTTTGGTCTTTTCCTTGTCCATAGCAAGCGCCGAGGCCAGCACGCCGGAATGGGTGTAAGGAATGCGCAGCCATTCGAGGATACCCTGCACGCAGCCGTCCTCGCCCCAGCGGCCATGCAGGGCGTTAAACACAACATCGGGTTTGATATCTGCCAAGCGCATAGCAAGGTCGGGGCCAGCATCGACCTCTATCACGTTAAAACCTGATTCCACCAAGGCAGCCGCACATTCGCGACCCGAGCTTAGTGACACCTCGCGTTCGACCGACGCGCCACCCTTCAAAACTACTACCTTGGGGTTTGTCCTGCTCGACATTCCCACTTGCGCCTTAAATGCGAACCTTTTGCGATTCGTCGTTATCTTGCCCCTGCCTGGGCACGGCCATTTTGGCCAGATTATTCGTCTTTCGTGTCTTAGGTATCTGCGTTCGGTTCACCGACCCGCATAATTTCCCATTCTAACGTGATGCCGCTTGAATCGTAAACCTTTTTTCGGACCTCTTCGCCTAATCCTTCCAGATCAGCCGCCGTTGCCCCGCCCGCGTTAGTCAGAAAATTCGAGTGTTTCATGTTCATTACGGCCCCGCCACGGGTCGCGCCGCGCATCCCCGCATCGTCAATTACCTTCCACGCTTTCAGATCATGGGTGTCATCAGCCCGCCCTGTGCTGCTGAAACCCGCAGGATTGCGGAATGTACTGCCAGCGGTACGGTCCTTGGTGGGTTGGGTTTCGTCGCGCTTTGCAAGTTGGTCAGCCATGCGTTGTTCCAGCGTTTCACGATCACCTGCGGGCGCGTTCAACAGTGCCTGCACGATCACCGCGCCGTCCGGCAACGTGGATTGGCGATAGGCCAATTCCAGCGCATTCGCGTCCATTGTGGTAATAGTTCCGTCGCGCAGCACAACCGTCACGTCGACCAGAACATCGCCCGTGTAGCTGCCATAGCAGCCCGCGTTCATGCGCACCGCGCCGCCGATTGTGCCGGGGATCGTGCGCAGAAACGTCAGATCCAGCCCTTGCGCTGCCGCCTTGCGCGCCACATGCGCGTCCAGTGCCGCAGCCCCTGCCCGCACATGCGTGCCGTCAAATGTAATCGCGTTAAAGCCGCGCCCCAAACGTACGACTACTGCGCGCACGCCGCTGTCCCGCACAATCAGGTTACTGCCCACACCCATCGGGAACACCGGGATTGCAGGGTCTAGTGCGGCCATGAAATGGGCTAGATCATCCAGATCGGCGGGCTGAAACAGCCAGTCAGCGGGTCCGCCCACGCGCATCCACGTCAAATCAGCCAACGGACGATCTTGGGTCAGTGTGCCGCGCACCACCGGAAGGTCATCGGTCATTCAAACGCTCCAACATCCTGCGTTGCTTGCGATAACCACCGATCGCCGAGCCAATCACGGCACCAACCAGAACCGGCGTAATGATGAAGAACGCGATCAGAATTTCGGCCAATCCGGCCCGCTCGCCCGATGCATGACTAAGGGATACTGCGCAGATCACATAGCCCAACACCCCCAAGACGACAAAGGCCCAAAGCGTTATGTAGCCCATCTTGCGTGCGATCAGATAGGCAGCCACACCCGCAACAACGAAAAAGATGATGGGATATAAGACTTGGTCCACTACGCGCCCTCGCGACCGTTCAGATACCGCCGCATCCAGCGCCCCAAATAAATCACCGGCCAGCGTAACACGGATGCGCCTGCCGCCAAAACTGCAAGGCCCAACCACGGTCCGTTTTCATAGGTGACATACCCGATCAAGGGCACCCCGAGCGCGATCAACACATAGGCACGACGCCAATGATTATCACGACTGGGCACCATCGCGAGAACGTTGGCGATGATGAACCACACGAATGCAAGGATCAAAGACGTGCTCATTTGGGTAGCTCCGGGTGTTGGCCGCGGGCGCGACGATAAAAATAGATCAGCGGATTGCGAAACATTGACAGGAATGCAGCAAGGGCCGGAACAACAAACCACCAGCCATGGACCGCGCCGAGCCAGATGACCAACACAGGCGCTGCAATCAATAGCGCAAGACCTGGTACCATCTGCAAGCGCATCGGCAAGAACGCTACAACCGTCGCTGCCAGCACCCAGGCAAAAGACAGGATGGCAACATTGCTCATCACAAAAACCCCCGCATCACCATGCGTCGCAATGGCAACACAAGCCCAAGCCCGCCACCCATCGCCGCCAATGCCACAGCACCTTCGGTCGGGTCAGTCTGCATATGCATAAGAAGCAACCCCGTCGCGGCAATCGCAAAGGCATACAGCATCCGGCGTAGCATTTTCGTCACGGCCAAAAGCCCCGTAAAAACAACCGCGGCGGCGATGATATATGCCCAGCTCACGCCCCTACCCCTTTAACGCCGCAGGCAGCCCGTTTGCCCATACGCTGATCGTGCCAGCGCCCAGACAGACAACCATATCGCCCGGTTTGGCCACGTCGCGGACCAGCTGCGCGAGGGCCGCTTCGTCGGGGACGGCGCGGACGTCACGGTGGCCGGCTTGGATCAGGCCTTGGACCAGGTCGTCGCGGCTTGCGCCTACAATCGGGTCTTCTCCAGCAGAGAATATATCTGCAATTCCAACCACATCTGCGTCATTGAAACAGGTGCAGAAGTCATCAAACAGGTTATGCAGCCGGCTATAGCGGTGTGGCTGGTGCACGGCGATCACGCGCCCCTCGCTCGATTGGCGCGCGGCCTTTAGCACAGCTGCGATTTCAATCGGGTGGTGGCCGTAATCGTCAATGATCGTCACGCCACCAATTTCGCCGACTTTTGTAAAGCGGCGGTTAACGCCACCAAAGGCCGCCAAGGCCGCGCGGATTTCATCGAGCTTCATGCCCAAATGGCGCGCAACGGCCACGGCGGAAAGGGCGTTTGACACGTTGTGATCGCCGGGCATCGGCAAGGTGCAGCCTTTGATCGACTTACCTTCGTTTTGCAAAATGATGTCGAAATGCGCCACGCCGCCTTTGTAGGTCAGGTTTTCAGCACGCACGTCGGCCTGCGCATTAAAGCCATATGTTACAACGCGGCGGTCAGTGATTTTAGCGACTAGCGCCTGCACATCTGGATCATCAGTGCAGCACACGGCCAGCCCGTAAAAAGGAATGTTGGACACGAAATCAAGGAAGCCGCGATGCAGGTTTTCCTCGGTGCCCCAGTGTTCCATGTGTTCGGGGTCGATGTTGGTGACGATG
>JBLHNX010000229.1:0-4763 GCA_047622125.1 Paracoccaceae bacterium
ATCGACCTGTTCGAAGAATCCTCCCCTGCGCATGCCGCGCAGATCATGGAACTGGCGGCATCTGGCGCTTATGATGGCGTGGTGTTTCACCGTGTGATCGACGGCTTTATGGCACAAACCGGCGATGTGCAGTTTGGCCGCATGGGCCAGGATATGCGTCAGGCTGGTATGGGCGGGTCTGAATTGCCCGACCTGCCACTTGAGGCTGGCGGCGATCTATCGTTTGAGCGCGGCTCGGTCGGGATGGCCCGTTCGCAGGATCCCGATTCTGCCAACAGCCAGTTCTTCATCATGTTCGAACCGGCCGCACATCTGGACGGTGGTTACACGATCATTGGTAAAGTCGTTTCGGGCCTCGACGTGCTGGACGCGATCAAGCTGGGTCGTGGTGCCAATGGTGCCATTATTGGCGAACCCGATATGATGGCTGCGGTCCGCGTCATCCAATAATCCTGCTCACCCCCCTTTCACATTGTTGTCAGGGGGGTCGCATTGTTTGCCGGTGCGCGTCATCCTTTGACTCAAAGGAGACAGCCCATGCGTATGATATTTGCCGCCGCCTTCGTCGCAATCGCCGGGGGGGCCAGCGCCAGCCCCGAATTTTGGGAGCGTGAATGGCCGGATACGGATTTCAACACCACCAGCATAACCGACTGGGCCGAGATCATGTCGGGTGGTCCACCCAAAGACGGGATTCCGGCGCTGTCAGATCCTGATTTTGTCGCCGTGGCCGATAAGACAGGGCTGCAACAGCGCGAACCTGTCATTACGCTGGAAATCGAAGGACAGGTGCCGCGCGCCTATCCGGTGCGCTATTTGATCTGGCATGAAATCGTCAATGACGTGGTGGGGGATGTTCCCGTCGCAGTCACCTTCTGCCCGCTGTGCAATTCCGGTATCACCTTTGATCGGCGCACCGATGCGGGGGTGCTGGAATTTGGCGTTTCCGGCAAACTGCGCAATTCTGATATGGTGATGTTTGACCGGCAAACCGAAAGCTGGTGGCAGCAGGCCATTGGTGAAGCAATTGTCGGTGACTTGACGGGGACGCAGCTGCAAAGCTTGCCCAGTTGGATGGAAAGCTGGGCGCAGTTTAGTGCGCGTAATCCTGACGGGCTTGTCATGGTCGAACCGGATTTGGGGCGCGCCTACGGCGAAAACCCCTATGTTCGCTATGACAGTTCAGCCCGCCCGTTTCTTTACGCGGGCGAGTTGCCACCCCATGACATCCCCGCGCTGGCCCGTGTGATCCGTGTGGGTGATCGGGCTTGGCCAATGACGCGGATTGCGGATGCGGGCGAGGTGCGCGAAGCGGGTGTGGTGCTCAGTTGGGCGTCGGGCCAAGCCTCGGCGCTGGATACGCAAACGATCGGCGAGGGGCGTGAAGTGGGCACTGTGCGGGTACGTGACGCCGCAGGCAATGATCTGCCCCATGATGTGATGTTCGCCTTTGCTTATCACGCGTTCTGGCCCGATGGGGCTTGGATGCTTGGGCAATAGGCGCGTGCGCGCGGTGATAGATGCGCCTCCGGCGGGAGGATTTTCGAACAGAAGAAATTAGGTGCCGCAGAAGGTACGCGCGACCATTTCGCTGGTACTGGGTGGCTGCGCATAGGCCGCGTTTGCACTGAACGGCTGTGTCACAGCGGCGAGCATGTCGTGGAATGGCGCGTCGTTGTCCGCTACACCAGCTTGGATCACGGCCTCGATCTGGTGCAGGCGCGGGATGATTTGCGGGTTGGTTTTTCCCATCAGCGCCGTGTCAGGATCACGGGCCTGCCAACGGGCGTGCCACGCATCAAACGCGGCGCGGTCGCTGAATTGATCGCGTGCTGTGTCAGCGGCGAGCGCGGCAAAGGTGTTCGTGAAATCGGCCCCGTCGAGCGCCATAAGGGCAAGTAGGTCGTCGATCAGTTCGGGGTCACTTTTGTCTAGGCCGAGTTTGGCGCTGAAGGTTTCGAGATTGGCCACCGCATAGAGATCGGGAAACCGGTTGATGATCGCGGTGAATTGATCAATCGCCGCGGTCTCGTCAGGCATCAGCGGCACCAGTGCGGTCGCAAATTGCGCGATGTTCCAATGCGCCAGTCTCGGCTGGTTGGAATAGGCATAGCGCCCTTGCTGATCAATCGCTGAAAAGACCGTGTCGGGGTGATAGCTGTCCATCATCGCGCAGGGGCCATAGTCAATCGTTTCGCCCGCGACCGAGACGTTATCGGTGTTCATCACCCCGTGAATAAACCCGAGCCCCATCCATTTGGCGACAAGGGCAACCTGGCGCTGCATCACTTGGTCCAGCAGGTCGGCAGGGGTTTGCGCATCGGGGTAATGGCGCGCGATTGTGTAGTCGGTCAGGGTGCGTAGCCCGTCGCGGTCGCCGCGTGCGGCAAAGAACTGGAAAGTGCCGACACGGATGTGACTGCTCGCGGTGCGGGTCAGCACAGCGCCTGGGAGGGCGGTTTCACGCTGCACGTTTTCGCCTGTGCGCACGGCGGCCAGCGCGCGGGTTGTGGGCACGTCCATTGCATGCATCGCCTCGCTCATCAGATATTCGCGCAACACCGGACCAAGCCAGGCGCGACCGTCACCATTGCGTGAAAATGGCGTGCGCCCCGATCCCTTAAGCTGGATATCGTGGCGGGTGGTATTCGCGGCGACGACCTCGCCCAAAAGCAGTGCGCGCCCGTCACCCAATTGCGGGCTCCAACCGCCGAACTGGTGTCCTGCATAGGCCTGCGCCAGCGGGGCAGCACCCTCGGGCAAGGCATTGCCGGAAAACAGCGTCGCGGCCTCGGCGTCGGACATGGCGGTGGCGTCGATGCCCAGATCGGCGGCAAGGGCGTGATTGAACGCGATCAGAGTTGGTGCAGCCACAGCGGTGGCGTTCTGGCGCGCGAAAAAGCGCTCGGGCAGTCTGGCGTACGAATTATCGAAGGGGATGTTTAGGGTCATGATGTGCATGTAGGCCTTATAAGCGCCGTGTCATCAGGCAATATTGATCGCGCAGCGCAAATCCTGCCTTTTCATACAGTCGCTGGGTCGGCGCATCGTCGCGTTTGACTTCGAGGTGCATCGCCGCGACACCTGCGCCTTGCAGTGCCCTGCCGATAGCGATCAGCGTTTCGGTGCCGATCCCGCGTTTACGCACCGAGGGGCGGATGTAGATTTCATCGATGAAACTTTCCATGCCGCCAAATTCGAGCGACCAGCCGAATGTGATCACCGCATAGCCGACAGGCGCGCGGGCGGGGCCGAACAGATAGGCGGCGCCGTGCGGCGAGCCTGCAAGGAGCGGCGTGATACCAGCGCGGCGCATGCCGTCATCGCTGGGGATGCCCATTTCGCCATGTAGCCGTTCCACGAGGGCCAAAAGCACGTCGAGATTTGCGGGCGTGGCCAGGTGGATTGCGGTGCTCATGGGGGTGCCTTTTGCGAGAGTTCAGCGCGACCCTAACGGTGCGCGGACGGAAAGGACAGATGGGGGTAGCCGTGCAGTTTTCGCCAATTTCGTGTCGCCATTGAACAAGACGCGAGGCGCGCGCGCTTATCCTATGAATCGCAAAGAGGAGCGCAAAATGCAACATATCGGCGCAGACTATATCAACCTTGCAGCCTATCCGATTGATCAAGATGGCGCCGAACGCAAGCGCGTACTTGCGAAAGTGCGCGATGACATTGCGCGCGATGGCTGTGCCGTTTTGAAGGGGTTTCTCACTCCCGCCGGTGTTGCGGCCCTGACGAGTGAAGCCGACGGCGTGGCCGACAAAGGCCACAAGTCCTTTAGCAAAACCAACGCCTATTTCACCAAAGACGACCCAAGCCTGCCGCAAGGCGATCCGCGCCGCCAGTTCTTTGCGCGCTCCAACGCGTTTATTCCCGCCGACAACTTTGCCGCCGATGGTCCGTTGCGCGCGGTGCATGACTTCGAAGGGTTTGACCGGTTTATCCAAGATTGCCTGCAGGAAGAAAAATTTTACCGTTACGCTGACCCGCTGGCGGATGTGATCGTGAATATGGCCGGTGAAGGGAACGGGTTTCCGTGGCACTTCGACACCAATAATTTCACCGTGACACTGGCGATACAGAATGCGGAGGAAGGAGGCGCATTTGAATATGCCCCGCGCATCCGCGCGCAGGACGAGAATTTCGCCGAGGTCGCGCGCGTGCTGGACGCAACATCGGACAAGGTGCACGTGTTGCATCTGGAACCGGGGGATCTGCAACTGTTCTGCGGGCGCTATTCCTTGCACCGCGTCGCACCCCTCAAGGGCGATCGCCCGCGCTATGTGGCGATTTTCTCTTATGTGGAAGAACCCGGAATGGTTGGCAGCGTCGAGCGGACTATGCAACTTTATGGCCGCGTCCTTCCAATACATGAAGAACGGGCAGGGCTGCGGGCCGATAGCTATATCGACTGAATGCCTGTCATGGGAGCAAGGTTGTTGTGGTGCGCATGCCCGTCTGATCGTGGATGCATGACGGGGCGTGGTTTCAGCCAAGGCGCCCCTGCGCACAAGCTTGTCTGGAAAGCATGCCCAAGGTCGCGTCGGCACGACGCTTGAAAAAAGCATTACGGATCACACCTATGTCGTAACCGCAAAGCAGCGTGAGGCACAGCAAATGAAACTGATGAGATTTCTCGCGTTGGCGCTTGCTGTCGCAGTTTCTTCACCTGCAATCAGCACTGCCGAGGACGCCATGACCCAGTTTTCACTTACCGATCAAACCCGCTGGGACTATTTCAGCGATCAAGTGATGGGCGG
>JBLHNX010000230.1:0-4728 GCA_047622125.1 Paracoccaceae bacterium
CTGTCACAGGCAAAGCTACATTTGACGGATTAACGAAGGGAAACACGATCAGAAACAGCCCCGCCCCCAAAACCAGCCCCGAGAACGCCAGTGGCAGCGTGCCGACAACCACTACCAGCCACCCCCCCCGCAACGCCAGTGCAAGTGCAAGTGCGACCGCCAGGCCCGCCGACACCATCGCGATCATGACTGACCGGAGGGCCGCGACCCAAACCGAAGACGGCAGTTCCAAAATCGACGGAAGGCCACGCAAAATGACCATGACTAGCGGCAATAACAGGAACAGCGCAGCGGCAGTGATCCAGGCGAAATCGCCCCAGACCGAGCCGTCCCAACGTGCGACGACGCGATCCAACCCGCGCCCCATTGCATCCGGCGCAGTGATTGCGAACGCCAGCAGCGCCACCACGGCACAAATCGCAATTTGCACCAACGTTAGGGTCGCGGCACCCGCAAGATCAAAGCTCAACCGGAAGGCTTGATAGATCGCCAATTCAATCGTGGTCGCGCGCGGACCCCCGCCAAGCGTAAGCGCAACTGCAAAACTAGTCAGGCAGATTAGAAAAATCACAACGAATGTACCCGGCACAACCGAGGCCAGCATCGGGCGCTCAAGCACCCGCCAAATCGGCGCGTTCAGGCTTGCTGCTAAACGAAACCGTTCTGATGGAATAGCGACCCAACCCTGCAAGATGAGGCGCACTGCCAAGGGCAGATTAAAGAACACGTGCGCGATGATGACCCCATGTGCGCCGTAGATCGACACATCGGGCAGGCCCAGCGCACCTAGGAAAGAATTCACGATTCCCGCACGCCCGAAGACCGCCAGCAACCCAAGGATCGCCACGATCACTGGCAGCAAAAAGGGCGCGCCAAGCAGTGTTACAAGAACCTGCCGACCGCGAAACTGCCGCCGCGCCAACGCACGCGCGACGGGGATAGCGAGACCGATGCTGACCACTGCCGAGACAGCCGCCTGCCAAATCGTGAACCAAACGGCTGACAGATCTGCACGAGAAAGCGAGGCCAGCCCCTCGGCACGCCAAAGCACCGCAATAAGCGGCCCGAACAGAAACACCAACGCCAGCCCGACAGCGATTGTGCCGGGCCAGCGGAATGTTCCGTTTACTGGGACAACGCTGCGCGCCATTCTTCCAAGGCACCATCAAGAACCGCGGCAGCCTCGTCTGGTGTGAACAGGAGGGCTGTTTGAGGCCTTGCTAGGTTCTGAAATTCGGCAGGTAGCCCGCCTTGTGGCGTGATTGCCGGATACATCCAATTCGTGCGCGGGATCACGCTCTGGAATGCATCAGACGTTATGAATTGCATGAATTGATCGGCGAGTTCGGGTTGATCCGTGCCTGCCAATTTCGCAGCAACCTCGATCTGCGTGTAGTGGCCTTCCTCAAATGCCCACGCAACTTTGCTCTGATCGTCTTCGGCAAAGATGTGATAAGCAGGCGACGTCGTATACGACAGAACCGCGTCCGCTTCTCCTTCAAGGAACATACCATATGCCTCGGACCAGCCGGGGGTAACGGTGACGATATTGTCGGCCAAAGCCTTCCAAATCGCTTCCGAATCGTCGGGATAGGCAGCCTGCACCCACATCAAAAGTCCAAGGCCTGGTGTGGATGACCGTGGATCTTGGATCACGATCTTGAGGTCACTGTCCGCCAGCTGGGCGATGCTCGTCGGGGCTTCAACGTCAGCGGTGCTGACAAACGCGAAATAGCCCCAGTCATATGGAAGGAACTGCGAGTCATCCCACGCAACAGGCAAATCAAACGCGGCCGACACGCCATGGTCTGCAAATATGCCCAACTGGCGCGCGCGCGCGATCAGCGACGTATCAAGTCCAAGCACGATATCCGCATCCGTGCGCGGCCCTTCCAGCATCACCCGCGCCAAAAGAGCGGCCCCGTCACCGTTGCCGACAAACTGCAAATCACAGTTACATTCAGCCTCGAACGCCGCTTCAATTGCAGGGCCCGGGCCCCACTCGCTTACAAAACTGTCGTAGGTATAGATGGTGAGAACAGGAACTTGGGCCAGCGCGCCAGTGGCACACAAGCAAAGTCCTGCAGCACTCATCAGATGGGTCTTAAACATGGTCATCCTCCAAATGTGCCGGACGGATGGGGGCAGCATCTTTGGATGCGATACCTTCCCTCCGCCGGTCTTAACCGGTTCAGGTTCAACGGGTCCGCTTGCGCATCTCAGCCACGTGAATGGCCCCCCGAGGTATCGCAGAACCTAGGGCTGAACTATGTGGAAGACAAGGGAAAGGTCTTGAGGCATATGCCTTGCCCCGCTAGACCCGTCTGGCAAGAGGAGCACCCCATGTCGATGAACAGCTACGGACACCTATTCCGCGTCACCACGTGGGGCGAAAGCCACGGACCTGCCCTTGGGGCGACGGTCGATGGCTGCCCTCCAAACGTGCCCCTGACCGCGCCGATGATCCAGCAATGGCTCGACAAGCGCCGCCCCGGCCTGAACAAAAACACAACTCAGCGGCAAGAGGCCGACGCGGTCGAGATTCTATCAGGGGTGTTTGACGGCAAAACCACCGGTACGCCGATACAGTTGATGATCCGCAACACCGATCAGCGCTCCAAGGATTACGGCGATATTGCCGACACCTTCCGCCCCGGCCACGCAGATATCACCTATCACCAAAAATACGGTATTCGGGACTATCGTGGCGGCGGACGATCAAGTGCGCGCGAAACCGCGTCGCGTGTTGCTGCGGGTGGGGTCGCGCGTGAGGCGATAACTGCGCTTGCCCCGAAGGTCGAGATCAAGGGCTATATGGTCCAGATGGGCGAAAAGAAGATCGACCGCGATCGGTTCGATTGGGCCACCATCGAACAGAACGATTTCTGGTGCCCCGATGCGCAGGCCGCATCTGAATGGGAAGACTACCTGCAATGGCTGCGCAAGGATGATCACAACAGCGTCGGCGCCGTGATAGAGGTTGTTGCGCGTCATGTGCCCGCAGGTATCGGCGCGCCCGTTTATGCCAAGTTAGACACTGATCTGGCCGCTGCGATGATGTCGATCAACGCTGTAAAGGGCGTCGAAATTGGCGAGGGCATGGCCGCCGCCGCGCTAACTGGTCGCGCCAATGCAGACGAGATTTTCATGGGGAACGATGGACAGCCCGTCTATTCCAGCAACCACGCAGGCGGCATTCTTGGTGGGATCAGCACGGGGCAGGACGTCGTGGTGCGCTTTGCGGTCAAACCGACCAGCAGCATTCTGTCCCCTCGCCAGTCGATCCGCATGGATGGCTCGTCATACGAAGTTATCACCAAAGGCCGCCATGATCCCTGCGTTGGAATTCGCGCTGTGCCTGTAGGCGAGGCAATGATGGCCGCAGTGATCCTTGATCACATCCTGCTGGATCGTGGGCAAACCGGCGGCAAGCGCGGCAAGATCGGCTAGACGACCCGCACGCCCTGTTTAGACAGTTGCACGGCCAAGATTCCGGCGGCGATAATCAACACGCCGACGACATCCCACGGGCCAAGCTTTTCACCAAGCAAGAGTGCCGCTGTCGCAACCCCCAAGAACGGGTTGAGAAAGTGGAAGGTTGCCGCTTTGACCGCACCGATTTTGTCCACCAGCAGGAACCAAATGTATGTTGCAGCAAGGCCCGGAATGAGAATCGTGTAGGTAAACGCCACAACCAGTTTCCAGTTCCAATCAAACGCAAAGGTTTCGAACGCAAGGGCAGGCACCCACAACAGCGTGCTGCCAACCAGCATTTGTAATCCAACGATCATTAGCAGATTGCCGCCCGATGACGCGCCCCGCACGGCCAGGGTCGCAACGGTCAGCGAACCAACCCCGATCACACATAGTATTGCGCCAAATGGATCCACTCCGCCTTGCAGCCGCGCGCCCATGATCAGGGCCACGCCAACGGCACCAGCCAGCAGTCCAGCGATGCCGAGCGGGCGAACACGGTCGCCAAAACCGAACCAGCCAACCAGCGCAACCAGCAACGGCATCGTCGATGCGATGATCACGGCAAATGACGCTTCGACTGTCTGCATCGCGACGAAATTCAGACCCAGATACAAAGCGTTCTGAGCGATGCCAAAGGTCAGCACGCCAATCCACTGGCGGCGCGTCAGTCGCGCTGACTGTCCCAGTAGCAACGCAATCACAACACCCAAGACACCGGAAATCAGGAACCGTAGGGCTAACGCTGTGAGCGGGGGAGCATATTCAACGATAACCCGCGCCGACGTAAATGCCGATGACCACATCAGTGCAAAGGTCAAACCAAGCAAGATTGCGCGAATGTCCATGGGTGTTCATTCCGATTTTTTATGCCGTCAAAAGCAAAAGGGCCGCCACATGGGCGACCCTTTCGAAATCTTGTTTCGGGTGCAAGCCCCGACATTAGACCTTAGCCGTTTACGCTGTCTTTCAGCGCTTTGGCGATCGTCATTTTGACGACCTTGTCAGCGTCTTTCTTGATCTGCTCACCCGTAGCAGGATTGCGGACCATCCGCTCGGGGCGTTCGCGGCAATAGATTTTGCCAACACCTGGCAGGGTGACAGCACCGCCGCCGGAAACTTCGCGCGTGATCAGGCCGCAAAATGCGTCCAGAGCAGCAGCGGCTGATTTCTTGTCTGTGCCCATATCTTCGGACAGTGCAGCAACAAGCTGCGTCTTGGTCATTGGTTTTGCCATTTTATTCTCTCCATCTA
>JBLHNX010000231.1:0-4726 GCA_047622125.1 Paracoccaceae bacterium
CCATAAGGCCAAGGCACAAAGCCATAATAATTGGTTGTTTCATGTGGTCTCTGCCCTTTTAGCGCCTGTGGATAACTTCTTGCTGTCGCTCGCAAAAGTCAACGCGCCTGACCAGAAACTTTCCAAGTAATTGCGGCCCTGATTCCTTTGCGCCACAGGTCAAAACTGACCGTATCTGCCGCGTTTAACCAGATATTGTGGCCCGATGCGCAAACCTGCTTGGATGTTGTGGCTAAGGACGTTAGTTTTCGCTGCAAGCAATTCCAAAGGACACCATTGTGCAACAATATCACGCGGCCCTGCGTCAAGTTCTGGACACCGGCGAAACATCAAGTGATCGCACAGGAACCGGCACGATTTCGGCTTTTGGGCTGCAATGTCGCTATCCGCTGGCCGACGGGTTTCCGCTTGTGACAACAAAAAAGCTGCATTTGCGTTCCATAATTCATGAATTGCTGTGGTTCTTGTCGGGTGACACCAATATTGCTTACCTGAAAGAAAACGGCGTTTCGATCTGGGACGATTGGGCCGATGAAAATGGCGATCTTGGTCCGGTGTATGGCCATCAATGGCGCCATTGGCCGGGCCGTGCGGGCGAGATTGACCAGATCGAAACCCTGCTAGAGCAAATCAAAACCACCCCTGACAGTCGCCGCATGATCGTATCCGCATGGAACCCTGCCGATGTGCCTGACATGGCTTTGCCGCCGTGTCACACGCTGTGGCAAGTGCGGATCGCGGGTGGAAAACTGCATTTGCAGCTTTATCAACGCTCGGCGGATATGTTCTTGGGGGTGCCGTTCAACATCGCGTCCTATGCACTGTTGCAGCATATGCTGGCACATGTGACGGGCTACGCGGTCGGTGATTTCATTCACACGATGGGGGATGCGCATATTTATTCGAACCATATGGAACAGGTAGAAACGCTACTGGCACGGACACCTAAACCCCTGCCGTCGCTTCAGATCAATCGGCAGGTCACATCGCTGTTTGATTTCAAATACGAAGATTTCGACATCATCGGCTATGATCCCGATCCCGCAATCCGCGCGCCGGTCGCCGTATGATTTCGCTGATCGTCGCACGCGCGCGTAACGGGGCCATCGGCAAGGACAACGACATCCCGTGGGACGCCCCCGAAGATCTGGCGTTCTTTCAACGCGAGACCACGGGCGGTGCGATCATCATGGGTCGCAACACTTGGGACAGCCTGCCACCGTTCAAGCCATTGAAAGGGCGGATGAATATCGTTGTGACCTCGCGCGATTGCGCCGCGCCGCATCAGGTGGGCAGCGTTTCCGACGCCATCGCGCTGGCCTACGGCAGTGGCTATAGGCGCGTCTATGGTATTGGCGGCGCAGGGATATATCGCGAGATGTTGCCGCTCGCTGACCGTTTGCTGATTACCGAAGTTGATCTCGATATCGCCAAGGCCGATGCCTTTTTCCCCGCCCTTGCGGCGGGCACGTGGCGCGAACTAGGTCGCCACGACTTGCGCGATGCCGATCCACGATGTGTCGCTGTGGAACTGCTGCGCGTGACCTAAGCCAGCCTGATATCACCCGCCATTTGGCGGCCTTCGCGGCCCTCGACCAACTCGTATTCAACGGCTTGGTCGTCACTCAACCCAGTCAGGCCGGATGCTTCGACGGCGGAAATATGCACGAATATATCCGGGCCGCCGTCTTCGGGCGCGATAAATCCATAACCTTTGGAATTGTTGAACCATTTTACGGTGCCTTTGGACATCTCACTCTCCTTTGTCAGCCACGCAAGGCGGCGGGGTGGCACAATTGGGCCCGCGACAAAGGCGGAAGTTCCGTTGGCCTTCGGATAAAATATTAGCCCGAAATGGCAAAAGGCAAATGACAATTTGTCGTGAGGCGGGCAATCTGCGCGAAACCGCCGACCTGTTTGAAAGGCCCGAACATGCGCATCTTTGCCCTGAAATCCTGTGATACCTGCCGCAAAGCAATCGCCGCGATCCGCGCGGCGGGGCATGATCCGGTGGTAATTGACGTCCGCGCCGACGGGGTGTCCGAGACGGATCGCACCGCAATTCTGGCAGCCTTTGGCGACAAGGCGATCAATCGTGCATCGACCACGTGGCGCGGGTTATCGAGTCATGAAAAGGCGGATGATCCCAAAGCCTTGCTTGCCGCGCATCCGACGTTGATGAAGCGACCCGTGATCGAACACGGTGGTGTGCTTTACCTTGGATGGAAGGGCGACGGGCAAACATCTGTCCTTGGATAATGCGGCAGCCCACCCTATGTGGGATGTGCAACAAACACGGAGACGACAATGCGCAACGCTGCACTGACCCTTGGCCTGATTGCAGGTTTGATTGGCATTCTCGTCGGCCTTTTTGGCTATGGCTACGCCGAATTGACCGCCCAGCATTCCGAGGTCGGCGAGGTGTTTGGCACCTTCGACAACCCCGGTTTCATTCGTTTTGCCAGCTTCATGGCGCCACTTCTGGCCATTGCCGGTGGGGCCATGGCCAAGATGCGCGCGCTTTGGGGCGGTGGGTTGATGTTGATCGCGGCAGCGTTGTTTTATGCAGCCTTCGGGTTCAACGTCGCCACGATGTTCCCGATCGGGTTCGCCGCTTTGGGTGGCATCCTAGCGATTGCCGCAGGTAAGCCGGACGAGCCTACTTCGCATTTCTGAACAGGCGATCCAGTGACAGCGGTCCGGCGCCTTTGAACACCAGCACCAGCAAGGCCAGCACCCAGAACGCGCGTTGATCAAGGATCACGCCGTTGGGCAGGCGATCAAACCACGCGCCAAGCGTTTCTACATACGCGATGCCGCCGTGGCCATATAGGTCGGTCAGGCTTTGAACGGCGATGAACCCGATCATCCCCAAGGCCGCAGGCCGCGTGAGCAAGCCCAGCAAAATCAGCAGGGGCAGGATGAACTCGGCCCATGTGCCTGCAGTGACCACGGCCCAGTGAAACATGTTCAGGTTGTCGGTGTTATAGCTCGCCGCTTCCATCGCTTTGGGGAAAATTTGCACGTACCCGTTTGATGACGGCGACAAGAAGCCAAAGAAACCATCGCCCAGTTTGCTGACGGCAGAGCGCCAGAAATAGACAAGCGTGACGGCGCTGAACACCAACCGCGCGAGTGTCGGCAAGACAACAGGTGAGGCGCGGTCAAGTGTCCCCAAAAGGGCGGTGTAACGGCTGATTAATACGGACATGTCTGGCCTTTCAGGGCTTAATTTTAGTGATGGCACGTTGCGACAGCAACAGCCCAAGGATTGCGCCTAGATCAAGGGTATCACCCGCTACATCCGCGGCGTCCGCGGCATTTGCAAGGGTCGCATCAGTTTGAAGTGCGACGACAAAGCGCGCGGCGGCGGGTGCAATCACATGCATTTGCGGGTCCAGATCGGGGCGGGTAATCAGCACGGTCTCACCGCCTTGCGTGGCCGCATCACCGGCCATATTCGCGCGCCAAATCCCGTGAATAGGATAGGGCGAAGCAACGATGTGCAACGCGGGGGCAAGGAAAAAGCGCAGGTCGCCTAATGTTTCGGGCGCCAAATTTGACAACGCATCGGCGGGTACAGGGCTGGCATCGGCGGCGTGATAAGCGTGGCGTAGCGCCAATTCCAGACGGGCGATGTCCGCAAGATAGGGCAGGCTGGCGGCAGGTGGGAAGTCCGCCAGAAACGCAGGCATCTGCGCGCCGTAAAACATAATTAATGGTGAATTTGGCGGGTAGCTACGCAGGTAAACCCCTGCCATCGCACGGAAAAATTCGTCTCCCACCAGTTTTCGGACCACAGGAAAGGCTGTTTCCAGTGCGTCCGACAGGCTGACGGCGACGTTGTTGCGATAGACATCAAATCGTTTTCCAGCCGTGCGGCCTTGGCCGTCGGCTAGCCCTTTGGGAGCGGGCAATTTTGCATCAAAGATCGCGGCGCGAAATGTGGCCTGCGTGACGTTCATGCGAACACCGCAAGCGCGGCATCTGCGCGCTTGGCTTCAGCGGCCAGCACATCCCATTCAGGAACGTCCGTGTCCCATTCGATCAGCAGCGGTCGCGGGCCCGATTGCGTCAATGTGTGATCCAGCAACGCCCAAACCGGATCAACCACTTCGCAACCGTGGCTGTCAATCAAGAGCGGCGCGCCGTGCTCGTCTGCGTCTTCGTCATGGCCGCCAAGGTGGATTTCACCAACTGCCAACAAAGGGTAGTCGTCAATATAACCCTGCGGCGAGTAGCCAAGGTTTGTCGCTGACACAAAAACGTTGTTCACGTCCAGCAGCAGGCCACATCCGGTGGCGCGCACGATTTCGCGCAGAAAATCTGTTTCAGTCATCTCGCTGTCTTCGAAAGCAAGGTAGGAGGATGGATTTTCAAGCAACATCTGCCGGCCCAGCGCGTTTTGGACGTGATCAATATGATCGACCACGCGCGCCAGGGTGCCGGCTGTATAGGGCAGCGGCAGCAGGTCGTTCAGGAAATGAGAATCGTGCGTGGACCACGCAAGATGTTCGGAAAAGCTGGCAGGGTTCAGCCAATCGCAAAGGTGTTTCAGCCGGGCAAGGTGGTCGCGATCAAGCGGGCCTTCGCCGCCTATCGACAGACCTACACCATGCACCGAGATCGGGAAGCGCTCGGACAGGGCGCGCATTTGTGCCAAAGGGCGGCCACCATCACCCATGTAGTTTTCCGCGTGGATTTCGAGCCAGCCGACGGGCGCAGG
>JBLHNX010000232.1:0-4708 GCA_047622125.1 Paracoccaceae bacterium
CACCAGATTGGTGCCATCCAAGCCATATCGGACCCATACGCTTTCCATATGGTTTCCATACGCTTTCCAGATCGGGTTTTTTACAGATCAAACGTCGCGAAAACCGGCGCGTGGTCGCTGGGTTGTTGCCATCCGCGCACAGCACGCAACACACGGCTGGAATGGGCCGCGTTGGAAATATCGGGCGTTGCCCAAATGTGATCAAGGCGGCGGCCTTTGTCGGCTCCATCCCAATCGGCGGCCCGATATGACCACCAGCTATAGAGGTTGCCTTCGGGGATATCTTGCCGCGTGATATCAACCCATTTTCCTGCGTCTTGGGTCTGGGCAAGATGTTCGATTTCAACCGGTGTATGGCTGACGATTTTCAGCAGTTTCTTGTGATCCCAGACATCATCCTCACGCGGAGCAATGTTCAAGTCCCCGACCAGAATGGCTTTTCCCGGCGCGTTGGCATGAAAGTGGTCGCGCATTTCAGTCAGGTAGTCGAGCTTTTGACCGAACTTTTCATTGATCTCGCGGTTGGGTTTGTCGCCACCTGCAGGGACGTAGAAGTTATGCACCGTCACGCCATTCGCCAGCCGCCCCGCGATATGGCGGGCATGGCCCAACGCTGCAAAATCCTCCGCGCCAACTTCTTCAATCGGTATCTTGGACAGGATCGCAACGCCATTGTACCCCTTCTGCCCACGCGCGACGTGATGCGCGTAGCCCAGCGCTGCAAACGCCTCCATTGGCATTTTCTCCACAGGGCTCTTACACTCTTGTAAACAAAGGACATCCGGCAATTCCTCGGTCATCAACCGCGCCACCAACCCCTCGCGCAAACGCACCGAATTAATGTTCCAAGTGGCAAGGGTGAATGACATGCGGGACGCTCCTGATAGGGGTTTGGGAGGGACAATAGCAGGGGGATAGAAAAGGGAAAGGGCGAGGCCGGATCCACGGGCCAAGACGGGCGGTTGGCGGCTCGCGGGTTGGCCATCACCCAGCACCTGCAACATGATTCCGAGCGTCCCCAAACAGAAAAAAAGCCCCGACCAAAATGGCCGGGGCGAAGTCCAACAGGGAGGTTGGTGATTTACCCCATCACCTCGGGGAACATGTTCTTGATAGTATACACACGCATACCGCGACTTGATCTGGATCAAGCAACCAGACGATAGCCGCCGCTTTCTGTCACAAGCAGGCGTGCGTTTGACGGATCGGGCTCGATTTTCTGGCGCAGGCGGTAGATGTGCGTTTCCAAAGTGTGCGTCGTCACACCCGCATTATACCCCCAAACCTCGTGCAGCAGCACGTCGCGGGCAACAACGCCTTCGGTCGCGCGGTACAGGAACTTGAGAATATTTGTTTCCTTTTCCGTCAGGCGGATTTTCTTGTCCTCTTCCGTCAGCAGCATCTTTTGCGCGGGCTTGAAGGTATATGGCCCAAGCTGGAACACCGCATCTTCGGACTGTTCGTGCTGGCGCAATTGCGCGCGGATACGGGCCAAAAGAACGGGGAATTTGAATGGCTTGGTGACGTAATCATTCGCACCAGCGTCAAGACCCAGAATGGTGTCGCTGTCGCTGTCATGCCCTGTGAGCATCACAATCGGGCATTTCACGCCTTGCTTGCGCATCAGGCGGCACAGTTCACGGCCATCTGTGTCAGGCAGGCCCACGTCAAGGATTACCAGATCATAAAGCGCCTCTTTCGCTCGCGACATTGCTTCGGCGCCGTTACCAGCCTCGAAGACATCGAAATCTTCTGTCATAATGAGTTGTTCGCTCAGCGCCTCGCGCAGGTCCTCGTCATCATCGACAAGCAGGATTTTCTTGAGTTGTGCCATGAAAGCCTCCGGTTTTGTTGGATTACAGATGTGCCTAAGACACGCATCCGGCAAGTGATGCTGCAAATCGCTCACGCCCTCGTGTGGCATTTGCGGCAAATGTTTCACTTTGTGGCAAAATCTTCTATCTGAGGGGCGAACACGTTACGGAATACCATGACATTTGCGCCCGACATTACAGAACGACTTGCCCGCGCCCGCGCAGATTTGCGCATGGGGGTGCCAGTTGTGCTGTGTGGGAGCGATGGTCCGGGTGCTGTGGTGCTGGCCGCCGAAACGCTTAATGCCGCCCGTTTGGCGCAGGCCCGCGCACTTGGTGGCGATGCCGCATTGGCGATCACGTCTTGGCGGGCCGAAACTCTGCACGCCCCCGCCTACGACGGTGATGTTGCGCGAATTACGTTGCCCCCTGATGCGACATTACAGTGGGTCCGCGCCGTGGCCGACCCCGCCGATGATCTAAAATCGCCGATGAAAGGTCCGTTGCGTAGCCAGCGTGAAGGCGCGGCCGATCTGCACCGCTCCGCGATTGCCTTGGCCAAGGCTGCGCGCCTGTTGCCTGCTGCGCTGGTTGCGCCGCTGACTGATGCCGCCGCTTTTGCAATTGAACACGATCTGACCCGCCTTCCCGCTAATGCGGCGCTCAATTCAGACGTCAGCCCCCTTAACCCTGTGATTTCTGCGCGCTTGCCTTTGGAAGTATCCGAGGCTGGTCGTTTGCACATCTTCCGTCCCGATGACGGGGCAGAAGAACACTATGCGATTGAAATCGGTAGCCCGGATCGGAGCAAGCCAGTCTTGTCTCGCCTGCATTCCGCCTGTTTCACCGGTGATCTGCTGGGTAGCCTGAAATGCGACTGCGGTCCGCAATTGCGCGGCGCTTTGGCGCAGATGGGGGCCGAAGGGGCGGGCGTGCTACTTTATCTGAACCAAGAAGGACGCGGCATTGGCCTTGCCAACAAAATGCGCGCCTATTCGTTGCAAGATCAGGGCTTTGATACGGTCGAGGCCAATCACCGCCTTGGGTTTGAAGATGACGAGCGTGATTTTCGGATCGGCGCTGAAATCCTCAAACGGATGGGGTTTCACTCGGTTCGCTTACTCACCAACAACCCCGCAAAGGTCGCGCGGATGGAAGAAGCGGGCATTCAGGTCGTGGAACGCGTGCCGCTGAAGGTAGGCGAAAATCGTCATAACCATCACTACCTTGCGACGAAGGCCGCGAAATCGGGACATTTGCTTTAGGATTTGGCGAACCGCAGTAGAATCGCGCCCGTCAACGTCATGAACGTGGACAGCACTTTGGCAAGATCCAGCCGTTCCTTCATAAAGAACACGCCGATGAACAGCGCGAATATGATGCTGGTTTCACGCAGGGCCGTGACCAATGCGATGGGTGCCTGGGTAAAGCCCCAGACCACCAGCGAATATGCGGCAAAGGATGCGAAGCCGCCCAGAACGAACGTGCGCGCGCCCTCGCGCGGCAGACGTGTCAACACACCGGGACGTTGCCAGCGCAGGTAGATCGCGAAAATCACAGCGTTTGAAAGCGCCAGCACACTATAGAATCCAACCGCCGTGCCAGCGACCCGCGCGCCCATCCCATCAACCAGCGAATATCCAGCAATGAAACAGCCCGTCACCACGGCCAACGCTGCCGCTTTGTGATTGCGCCCGCCACCATGGCTGCGCACAAGACCAAGGCTCAGGATACCTATCCCGATCAAAAGCACGGCAATCGTTTCGGCCCATCCTAGTCGCACATTCAAGAACAGCACCGACACGGACGCGACGATCAGCGGGGCAATGCCGCGCGCAATGGGATAGACTTGGGTCAGGTCGCCGATCTTGTAGGAATTGATCAGGAACACCTGATAGCCAAAGTGCAGAACCATGCCGCCCGTCAGATATGGCAGGCTCTCGACAGTTGGTAACGGCACAAAACACAGCGCGATCAACGCGAATGGCGTGTGACCAATGATAACGGCCGCCATGCTAAGGGTCGTGTCCTTACCGCCCTTGGCCATCGCATTCCAACTGGCGTGCAGAATGGCGGCAATAAGAACGGCGATGATAACCTGTGTACTCATTTTTAGACCTGATCAGGCAGCCGAACAATTGGCAACTCATTGATAAGGATCAAAGCAGAAACAACCAACCTGAGACATGATTGGCTGAACGGAGGAAAACCCATGAAGCCCTATGACACACGCAAAGCTGACCTAGATAAACGTCGCGCCGAGTTGGAGCAGCGGATGATAGAGGCCGACAAAGAGCTTGATTCCCACACCAACAAGGATTGGGAAGACGGTGCTACCGAGCGCGAGCAAGACGAAGTCTACGAAAGCATCGGTCACGCCGCGCGCACCGAGATTGAACAGATTGACGCAGCCTTGGTGCGTCTTGCAGCGCAAGAATACGGTTTCTGCGTCAAATGCGGCGATGAAATCAGCGATCAACGGCTCGACTTGCTGCCCGCCACGCCGTTCTGCAAGAACTGCGCCACCTAGCGCAGCGCGCGCGCCTCGCCTAATGTCGCGACCATGACACCGTTTGATATGATCGTGACACCGACACACCTGCGCTTTTTGGGGCGCAGGTTTCCTTGCACGTGGGGCAAAGGTGGGATCACCGACCACAAACGCGAAGGCGACGGGGCGACACCGCGCGGGAAACACCGACTTGTTGGCATGCTTTACCGCCCTGATCGCATGGCAAAACCCGCCGCGTGGGCCGTGCCGATCCGCCCCGGTGATCTTTGGTCGGATGATGTGAAAGACGCCGCCTATAATACAATAGTGCGTGTGCCACACTTATATAGCCACGAACGGCTGGATCGCGCGGACCCGCTCTATGATTTGGTGATCGTGACTG
>JBLHNX010000233.1:0-4671 GCA_047622125.1 Paracoccaceae bacterium
GCCTCGACCGTCTCAACGGCGGATGTCTCTAAAGCATCAAACCCGTAGCGGTGATAGACAGCCGCGATCTTTTCCAGCATCGCGTTGCGCGCCGCGACTTCGCTCCCGAAATAGTCACGAAAGCCTTTGGGCGTGATCGCCTTGGGGCGGGGCTGTTTCTTATCCTTGGCCATACTGTCCTCGGGTTTGCAGATGTTAGCGCTGGCTTTAGCGCGCCACGCGGGCAAGGGCAACGCAGTCGTGTGCGCATGCGACCAACGACACTATGCCGCGCAGCATTTTGTCAGGTTCGCTTGTGGCCAGTGCCTTTGGGTTTATTATTGTGATTGGGGAAATTGCTGGGGAAACCGTATGAAACATGATGCCACAAACCGCAGAACGCGACTGAGAAACGTCACTTTGGCACTGTGCATCGGCCTGTTCGCAGCAAGCTGTGCAAAGCGTGTTGATTCAACGACGGATCCGCTTGAAACAATTGACTATGACCTTGCGCTTGCTGGGTGCTGCGAGGGTGCCGAGCCATTGCCACGCGAAATCTCTGCGTTCTTTGAAGGCAGCGCGTCTACTGTTGTGCATACAACCCGCGCCATAAAGCTGCGTCAGGGTTATTTGCAAAACAACATCGCCGCTCAGGATCGGATCTACGAGACGCTTGAACCGCTTGATCTTATCTTTGTCAGCATCAAATCCCTCTTATCCGGTCAAATCACGGGCTACTATCTAAACCACACCGCGATCTATTTGGGCACCGAAACACAACTGCGCGCAATCGACATGTGGGATGATCCAAGCGTGCGACCCTATCATGACCAAATCCGCGCTGGACAGACAGTTATCGAAGCGAACGGGGTAGATGTCCGGCTTGTCGATCAGTCCACCCTATTCGAGATTGACGCAATTGCACTATTCCGTCCGCCGCACATGACCGCCGCGCGCCAGAACGAGATAGTCGCGACCCTTTTTGATACAGTGGGCACGCCCTTTGACTACCATTTTGACGTAAGCGATGCCGACAGCATTTACTGCGCCGAACTGCTTTATGTGGCGATGCCAGAATTGCAGTGGCCAGTGCGCGAAATCTATGGCCGCCCGTCCCTGCTTCCTGATGAAATGGCAGCAGAAGCGTTGCGCGGACGCAACGGGCTACATTTCCTGGGCTATATCTATGGGACACCGCACGAATGGGGCGTCGGAAGCCGCGCAATGCTGGGGCAAGTTATTGCACGCCATTGGCCGACGTAACGCATGTGATGAATTGCGGCAGGCCCCTAGGCCTGCTAGGCGCGTCTCATGACAGATACGACACACCTTGAAGAACAAATCGCCCACCTGACCCGCACCGTCGATGACCTGTCGGAAATCGTCGCGCGTCAGGAAAACCAACTGGCCGTTTTGAACCGCCGGATGCATATGGTCATGGAGCGCGAAGCATCGCGAGAAGTAGAATCCGGCGGCACTATTCCACTGGCCGATGATCGCCCGCCACACTGGTAGGGATCAATCCTCGAACTGTTCCATTGCAGTGCGATCCATAGCGATAACTTCGCCGTCATAAATCAGGATATCGGCCCAGTTCGGGCTATTTCCGAAGCGCTCGTACACAGTAACGAACAGCGCATCACGCCCCAACCGTTCAAGCCGCGACCCGCAAGGCTGGCCATGCGCGACGCGACACACCTGCGCTTTGATCGCCTCATAGGCGTTGTCGACAACGGAATACGGCATGTGGTCGTTGTGGTCTTGATAGCGAACAACTTCGTGCGTTCCGACATCGCCAAAAATAGCCAAAGCAGCCGTGAATTGACGCGGGCAATCATCGGGAAACCCGGTAATATAATGTGTGCGTGGCGCGGTGCTGTTGGGGATTGTGTCGTAAAGCCGGAAACCGGACGTGCGGGCGACTTGGGTACCAAGGCCACGCCGCGATACGTCACAGGCACGCGCAATTTCTCCGAAAGCAACCACCTCACCCGGCGCAACCATTTGCGCATCGGGGCCCGCTGCTGGTGCCGGAGCAGTTGCGAGAGTTACTACTCCTTCAGCATCCGTTTCCAGCGTAGTTTCAGCAGTGCTTGGGTCAGGTTCAGACGTTGTGCGCGCCCTGAAAAGCCCCAAGAACCCCCGACGCTCGGGGGCTGGCGCTTCGGCAATAACACCCTCTTGCGGGACTTCTATCGCTCCCTCACCGGACACGTCATCAAGTGGCGCAACGGATAGTGCGGCAGCAACAGCTGCTTCGACAGCCGCATCTTCCCGTCTGGAGCCGCGACCAAGCAAGCGCGCGAGCAGTCCAGGTGCCCGCGCAACCTCGGTTACGGCGTCAGGGGATTCCATAGCAGCGGCAGCGGGTGCATCGGCGGTTTCGATATCGCTGAGACGTTCAACATTACGCAAAGGGTCGCCGCAGGCCGCTAAAGCGACACACGCAACCAAAAGTAGCCCATTATTTCTCATAGCGGCGTTCCGTCCGATCCCTGCATGCGCGTATTTAGCCCTTTATCCAGCCCACGTCTATCAAACGCCGCACGTCTGCGCGTCGATAGCGATGACGGGCGCGTCAAAGCTCTTGGACGTCCAGCACCCCACCAAGCGAGCGCAAAGCGCCCTTGATCTGTGGGTTTACGGGAAACTCGTCCTCAAGCGTGACGTCAACTTCGCCCAATTCACTGGGGTCAAGCACGCAGAATGTGATCGGACCGCGCCCGCCACGCACACCATCACGCACAGCATTTTGCAACACATTGGCAACCGATGTGATCGCGCTGACATCATCCAGGAACACCCGCAACCCAGTTGCCCCTGCATCTGCCACGCTCACGTCAATCGGGGCGACACCGCGGCACAGCAGCTTTAGCTGGCCTTCCTCCATGGTGGCCTCAATTTGGGCGGTTACAAGCGCGCCGCCCTCAAGATGGTCACGGCTCACATCAAGCGTGTCAGAAAACATGACCGCCTCGAACGGGCCGCTTGGATCGGAAAATTGCACAAATGCATAGCGCGTGCCCTTGGCACTCTTGCGCTCGGATCGGCCCTCGACTTTGGCACCAACTTTTCTGATTACCGCGCCCTTGGCTTCGGCTTCGGCAGCCAATTCCTCGAATGTGACGGCTTTGGCGCGCTTCAATGCCGCACGGTAGTCATCCAGCGGGTGGCCCGACAAATAAAACCCAATGGCTTTGTATTCTTCGGACAGGCGATCATTGGGTAGCCAGTCTTCGGCGCCAGACAGGCGTGGTTCTGGCAAGTCATCGCCTGCTTCGCCAAACAGGCTGACCTGGCTCGAGTTCTTCTGATCATGGATTGCGGCCGAATAACCGACCAGCGCATCCAGACTATCAAAGATACGGCGACGGTTAGGGTCCAAAATATCAAACGCCCCTGCCCGCGCCAGCATTTCCATCGGGCGTTTACCAACGCGTTTTAATTCAACACGGCGGGCCAGATCAAACAGCGTTGCAAAATCGCGTCCGTCACGGCCTTCTACGATCAGGCGCATCGCATCGACACCGACGTTCTTTAACCCGCCAAGACCATAGACCAACTTGCCATCGATCACATCAAACGTGGCTTGGCTGCGGTTCACGCAGGGCGGCACCCACGGCAGCATCAGCCCCTTGCGAACCTCTTGGAAATAAACCGCCAGTTTGTCCGTCAGGTGAATATCGCAATTCATCACACCGGCCATAAACTCGACAGGATGGTTCGCCTTAAGCCACGCAGTTTGGTAGGAAACCACCGCATAGGCCGCCGCGTGCGATTTGTTGAAACCATAGTTGGCAAACTTATCCAGAAGATTCCAAACCTCGGTCGCCTTGGGCTTGTCGACGCCGTTCTTGGCGGACCCTTCAAGGAATTTCGGACGCTCAGCGTCCATCGCTGCCTGAATCTTCTTACCCATTGCGCGGCGCAGCAGATCAGCACCGCCAAGGCTATAACCCGCCATCTCTTGCGCGATCTGCATCACCTGTTCTTGGTAAACGATGATACCTTGGGTTTCATCCAGAATGTGATCAATCGTCGGGTGCAGCATATCGCGTTCCGACAGCCCGTTCTTGACCTCGCAGAACTTCGGAATGTTCTCCATCGGGCCGGGACGATAAAGGGCAACAAGCGCGATGATATCCTCGATGCAGTCCGGCTTCATCCGGCGCAGCGCATCCATCATGCCGCTGGATTCCACTTGGAACACGGCAACGGTTTTGGCGCTGGCGTAAAGCGTATACGACGCCTCGTCATCAAGCGGGATCGCGTTGATATCGTTCTCGGTCCCTGCGGCGGGTTCATAAAGCTGCGCGCCATCAGCAGCCACATGCAGGGGGCGGCCCGATTTCAAGATCAGATCAACGGCGTTTTGAATGACGGTCAGAGTTTTCAGACCCAGAAAGTCAAACTTGACCAGCCCCGCCTGTTCCACCCATTTCATGTTGAACTGGGTCGCGGGCATATCTGATCGCGGGTCTTGATAAAGCGGGACCAGTTCATCCAATGGACGATCACCAATCACCACACCCGCCGCGTGGGTAGACGCGTTGCGCAATAGCCCTTCAAGCTGCTGACCGTAGTCTAACAGGCGCGCGACGACTTCTTCGTTCTTGGCTTCTTCGCGCAGGCGCGGTTCATCGGCCAGCGCCTTTTCGATGCTGACAGGTTTAACGCCCTCGACGGGGATCA